>JAUVDE010000201.1 GCA_030595485.1 Draconibacterium sp. | reverse complement strand
TGAAAGGAGGCAAACTTGAATTGGAAATGGGAGCAGAACCAAATACGGATTGGGGAGTGGTTGATCAATAAATTATTGTTTGCTATTGTCGTAAATAACCTGTCCACTTCCTTTTTTATGCCGATTTATAATAAGCTCATCGGGTTGATTTACATAGTAGATATTGCCACTGTAGTTTACGTTACACCTTAAAAGTTTTGTCGGATTCACTATTTGCTTGTTCGAACCATTGGAGTTGCAAGTAATCCTATCTGCAAGTAATCTAGCTCCATAAAAAATGCTGCCGTACGCAGTTGTAACCCTTAAATCTTCTGTTTTTCCGGAAATATGAAAGTTACTGATGTAGTTGCCAAAGATATTTAGCGTTTCGCAATTTACCATTAAATCAATGTCGTTTGTTCCATCCGAGTAGATATCAATGTTTTCGGTGTAAAGCGTGTCGGCTGCATATAAAGCATTATCGAAATAAAGTTCTATTTTACAGAGTTTTGGAATGCGTAATTGCACTTTAGGTTTATCATACATCCAGCTTCCATATTTGTCGTAAAATAGAGTTAGCTTCCCCGAATCTGTTTTGAAAGTGAAACTCTCAATAATCGCCCTGGGTCCTTCTATAATCAGCTCATTATCATCCGATTCAACAATCTCCATATCCATATCTTTTTTTAAAAGTATGGAAGAAAGTGGATAGTCAATTGAATGAACTATGGTGTCAATAGAATCGTCTGTAACTGCATCAACAAGTAATTCACATGCCGAAAACAGAACAGCCATTGCTACGAATAAAATATATGTGATTAAGCTTTTCATATTTTTACTCCAAGTCCGGCTTCAAATGTAATAGCCTTAATATTATGTGCTTTTAGTCCGGTTATTACGTAAATGTTTTTTAAAGCATAAATTTTAAATTGTACCAAATTATATATTTTTCTATCCACGTTCCAGGGAGTGATGAAATAGTAACCTGCCGTTAAGCTAAAATCAATAATTGAATATTTCCAGGTGCCTCCAAACGAAACACCAAAATATGAGTAGTCGTTACCTCCTGCATCCAATGGTTTTTCTCTTTCCGGATATCTTACTCGTTGATAGTTATTGTAGTCGAGGCTAAGTAAAAGTGAGTGATGTACGCTAAGGTTTCGCTCTGCTTGGACATGAGCACTATACGATGGGAATTTCTCTCCGCTATAGGAGTCGGATGCTGTTTGGAAATAGGATCCAATAACGTGGTAATAGTATTTTTGCGACTGTTTATAATATTCAAAGTCTTCTTTTACGGTTTTGTCTTTTACATGGTAAGCTACCCCAATGTTGGTCGACATAACGTTGTAACCTAAGTTAGGTTTTTTAATGGCTCCGTTTGAAAGATGGCTAAAAGCAACTGCGAATAAGGCATGCCAATTTTTGTGAATCTGGTAAGTTGCCGTAAGATTGCCGTGAATCTGAAATCCAACATAGGTTGAAAGTGCATTGTTTTTATTATTTGTTGCAGAGTAGGGGCTAGTACAAAAACCAAGCCCATGCAGGAATTGGCCATAAACTTCAAATTTATTAAGTTGAAGGAGTGTTCCTGAACGTCCAAAGGTTAAGGCATAACTTTCACCCAAATAATCCTTCGGGTAATTTATATAATGAAATCCCAGGTCGAGGTAAACGAGTTTCTGTCTGTCGTTCATCTTTGTTTTAACCGGAAGTAGGTTTCTGGAGGTAATATCAAAACCTTGTGTAAAACCTCGCGAAGCATGCGATATATTCGGAGAGTGTTCGCTAATATGCCCCGAAGTATATATAGGATTAATATAAGTCGAATAAGTTTTTTCATTTTGAGCTTGAACGATACCAATAACAAATGTGCTCAGGGCTGAAATTAAAATAGCTCTGAACAAATAGACAAGCTTGAATTCTTTCTGCTTATCTGAATTGTTTTTTAATGTAATACTCATTTGCGAAATGGCCTGTTAACAAATACTCTAAAATACTATTATAAGTCTTGGTAGTCCGAACAATAGATTTATTAGAGAACCCAAATATCTAATTTTTGTTTCAAACAGGCTCTATTTTTTAATAGGTAATTTGGTAATTAACATAAGCGTAAGTAAATGCTATGCTATTGATGCGGCTTTTAGCTTCTATTTAGAATATATCGTACACAAAAAGAAAGCGGTGATTTTCTCACCGCTTTCTTGAAAGACAAACAACTAATGACCTTTTTAAACCTTGTACCAAATGTTTTCAATCAACCCATTAAGTCCCTTTTAGGATAAATACAAAGTTGTGGTGAATGCTACGGATATTTAATCAGATTGTTTCGTATAAAACCAGCTTTAACAAAAATTAACGCACAAAAAAACCCATTCTCCAGCGAAGAATGGTTTTTGTAATCCAGAAACCTAAGAATTTATAAAGTCTTAAAAGCTTTTTCAAGTAACTTTTTAGTGGCAATAACACCTTCTTTTTCAGAAAGAACACGTCCTTCGTATTCAATGCCCACAAAACCTTTGTAACCGGCTTCATCAACAATTTTCATTAGGCGATAATAGTCCATGTTTGCTTCGTCACCCTTTTCGTTAAATACATTCGATTTGGCACTAACGCCTTTGGCATAGGGCATTAATAATTCGGTTCCTTTGTATCGGTCGTATTCTTCACCGGTTTGGCGGTTAATCATAAAGTTGCCAAAATCAGGTAGTGTTCCCACTCGTTTGTGGTCAACCATCTTCATAACGCCAGCCAGCCATTCACCATTACTTGATAAACCTCCATGGTTTTCAACAATAACATTTATTTTTTGTGAATCGCCATATTCGCAAAGCATTCGTAGACCATCGGCAGCCAATCTTTGCTGTTCCTCGTATTCACCACGGCTTCCTGCATTTACACGTATCGAGTGGCAACCCAGAAAAGCAGCTGCATCAACCCACTTTTTGTGATTGTCAACTGTTTTTTCGCGTTCTTTTTTCTCAGGGTGTCCCATCATTCCTTCACCATCGCACATAATAAGCACGTTTTCAACACCTTCGTTTTTGGTAATCTTTTTCAGTTCTGCCAGGTAAGCTTCATCTTTTGCTTTCT
This sequence comes from Draconibacterium sp., assembly GCA_030595485.1. Classification (GTDB taxonomy): domain Bacteria; phylum Bacteroidota; class Bacteroidia; order Bacteroidales; family Prolixibacteraceae; genus Draconibacterium. Next base: position 3,353 of record JAUVDE010000201.1, on the reverse strand, counting down.
CTTTAAAAAACTGGTTAACGTATTCAACACCTTCCAAGCCAAGTTCACGCGTAACACGTGGAAAATCAAGGTTTGTCATTTCCTTTGCAAAAAGTGCTTTGTGAAAAGACCATTCGGCCAATGAAATTTTATACCGCGATTTTTTCTCACCAATACCAGCAAAGGCTGGCGAAATAAACATGGCTCCTGCCGTTGCGGCAGCTGTAGTTCTCAAAAAATTTCTACGATTGGTATTCATATTTAATTAATTTAGTTTCAACGAATTTATGATTTTATATTTTAAAGAATATTTTTTTCTTGAATAAAAAATAACAGAGCCACCACTCTAAACCAAGTATGGTAAGCGATATTGCCAGTTTAACTACAAACTCGGGTGTGTTAAACCAATCTAATATTCCATGTGTGAATATTCCCACAAAACTGTTAAACCATTGGCTTCCCACAGTATTAAAAAAGAGGTAAATAAATATCGAATTGGTTCCTACAATAACAAAAGGGAAAATCCATTTATTCACCTTTTTTATGTCAATTAACCAATAGCTAAAAGCCAATACCAGCAGTGCCCATCCGCCTGATACCAGAACAAACGAACTGGTGCTAATTCGTTTAATTATTGGAGTGATTGATGTCCAGTCGAGAGCGTATCCAAATATCAAAATTATTGCCCCTGCAATAGCGATTAACTTTGCTTTTTGCATTTCATTTTTCGAAGACTGTAATACTTGCCCGGCAATAACACCCCAAATAGTATGTGCTGCAGTTGGAATACAATTAATGGCAACCCAGCCGCCGCCACGATTTATTTTGCCCATTAAAATCATATCCATCCAACTTCCAAAATTATGGTCTTTAACAAAAGGCTGGTTATAACCTTCTAATGGAAATGTTCGGTATAAGGTTTCTATCACAACTAGCAAACCGAGAGAAACAATAATTTGCACCGACCATTTGTAGCGCATTAAAAAGTAGGCAATTAAAATGGTTACTGAAAGTTGAGAAAGTACATTCCAAAGCTCCCAAACCAGCTCACGACTATAACCACAATGCAAACCTACACCGAATGCTAACAAGATTAAACAACGCTGAATAATATGTCGTGTAATTAAGGTTTTCGAATCGCCTCGTTTAATTCGTTTGGCATACGAAAAGGGCATGGCCACACCCACAATAAACATAAAAAAGGGTTGTACTAAATCCCAAAAACGAAGTCCGTTCCAATGGTGGTGGTGAAATTGCTGAAAGAAACTTTCAAAAATAGTTCCGGCAATTGGGTCTTGTACTAAAACTGACCAAAGGCGTGTTCCTTCGGCAAGCAATAAAAACATGGTTATTCCACGAAAAAAGTCTAAAGAAAGAAGTCGTTCTTTTGAAAAGGTAGATGCTGGTTTGTCGTTCATCATAGGTATTGTTGGTAAAACAAAAATAGCAATAAATCTTTCTTTTCAATAAAATGAACATGTGTTGTAAACATACTTGGCTCTGCGTTGTTTTTTCTGTAGATTGAACTAAAATTTAGAAAATAGCATCATGGAAGAAGATTATAGTGAGAACTTAGAGCTTGTATACGACTTTATAATTAGACACGGAGTTAGTATATTGACCGGAATTATAGTTCTTTTAATTGGTTTTTGGATTATTAAAAGAATAGGGAAGATTGTGGTTAAGGTTATGGAGAAACGAGATGTAAATGTTTCTCTGCGTGGCTTTTTTAAAAGTTTGTTGTGTGTTACCCTTAGAGTGCTTCTGATTATAACCGTAGCCGATATGGTTGGTATTAAAACCACCTCGTTTATCGCAGTTTTAGGAGCCGCTGGTCTTGGTGTTGGTTTAGCCCTTCAAGGCACGCTTACAAATTTTGCAGGCGGGGTAATGATTTTGTTATTTAAACCCTTTAAAGTTGGCGATTTAATCGAAACGCAAGGGCATCTCGGAACCGTTAAAGAGATTCATATTTTTGTTACTATACTTCTTACTTTCGAAAAGAAAACGGTTATTATTCCCAATGCTGCTGTATCAAATGGCGACATTATTAATTATGTTACCGAAGGGATAATTCGCGTCGATATGGATTTCGGAATTTCGTATGATTCGAATATAAAGGATGCAAAAGATGTATTAATGAATATATTAACCAGTCATCCGATGGTATTAAAAGACCCAGCACCTTTTGTTGGAGTTAAAGCGTTGGCCGATAGTTCTGTCAATTTAGCTGTTCGCCCCTACACTATTCCCGATGATTACTGGACAGTTTATTTCGATGTTATGGAATCCGGGAAAATTGCACTCGATGAGGCTGGTATTACAATTCCTTTCCCACAAATGGATGTGCACATGAACAAAGTAAAAAAATAGTAAGTTTCAAATATTTAGTCAAAATCCTCTGGTGATAATCATTCGAGGATTTTTTTTATTCCGGCAGCCGGGCTTTATGCTTTACCGGTTTTGTCTGCTTGCGGTTTTCTAAGTGCTGCGTGGGCTTCCGCTGTCAGCCTCCGCTCACTAACAAAACCGTGGCGCAGCCTGCAACAGGGTGTCGCGTCAATCCCTGCCGGTCCGTATGCCAAAGTAACATAGCATTTACCAAAGTCAGCAATTCTAAAAATTCGTTCAGCAATGTAAAAACTACACGTACTTGAAGCGTTTAATATTTCGTTTGGGTGTTTTTTCAAATTCTTCATCAACCAATTCAACGCTCGAAACTTGTTCGTATTTAGGTAGCTCAGCATTGGCTTTTTTACGATTCTCATCCATTATTTTTTCCAGCTCATCCTTTTCTACCTTTTCAACTTTCATCGCTTCAAAATCGGGATAAACCAAAGCCACCAGCTTATGGTCGCGATCTACAACCACACACTCAGCTACATAATTCTGGTTGCACATTTTTGCTTCAATTTCTTCAGGGTAAATGTTTTGCCCCGATGGTCCTAGTAACATGTTTTTCGAGCGTCCACGAATGTAAATAAAGTCGTTGGCATCGGTAATTCCCAGGTCGCCTGTTTTTAGCCAGCCATCTTCAGTAAAAGCAGCATTGGTTTCCGTCTCGTTTTTGTAGTAACCAAGCATCACGTTTTCGCCTTTTACCTGAATTTCGCCAACCACATTGTGTGGGTCTTCCGAGTCAATTCGAACTTCCATACGGTCAACCAGTTTTCCTGCCGACGACGACATCGTTTTATTCCATGCTTCGTAACTAATTAATGGGCCACATTCTGTCATCCCATAGCCAATGGTAAACGGGAAATTTATGCGTTTGAAAAATTTCTCAACATCGGCACTTAAAGGTGCACCACCAATAACAATTTCGAAGAATTCGCCACCAAAAGTATCCACCATCTTAGCACGTATTTTTTTCA
>JAUVDE010000166.1 GCA_030595485.1 Draconibacterium sp. | reverse complement strand
CACAGTAATCATTTTAAATTGTTCAAAAACAGCTTCAATTTTGGGTACAAGTAACCACTCTTTCAATTTCCCGAAAAGCAAAACACGATGATTACGGAGTAGTAAACCAAACATTAAAATGATAATTAGTGATGACAAATGAAACATTTTCCCAACCGCATATAACAAAACTAAAACGGCAAGAAAAAGGAAGAATTTTGCTTCTCCTTTTATATTCTGAATTACGTATAAAAGAGCGTAACTTAGAATTACTGAAATTGCAAGCGTAAGAAAGATATTACTTCCAATCGCAAAACTCAGTTGTTTAATTCCCTCAACTTCAACGTTTTCAATAATCATGTAAAAAACCATTATTCCCAAAATGTCGGAAAATGTGCTTTCGTAAATCAGAAATTCCCGTTTATAATTGGTGAGATTTGCAACACTCGGAATAATTATAGCACTACTCATTATCGATAGAGGAAGTGCATAAACCATTGCAGGTAAAAAAGACATTTCAGGAATAATCAACCGGATGAAAAATGAAATTGCAATTGATGTTAATGCCAATGAAAAAGAGGCGATGGTAAATGATTTCCAAATTACCGGCCACTTTTCTTTTTTTAGTTCCAAATCGAGGGCAGCTTCAAGTACAATCATTATCAAACCTACAATTCCCAACACTTCCAGTGTACTGAAAAAATCGGGTTCCATATCCAGGTATTTTAATAATTGTTGAATTCCAACACCTAAAACAATTAATATTAAAACGCTGGGAATATTTGTTTTACGTGCAAGAATATTACAAAAAAACGAGATGATTATTACAAGGCAAAGCCCAATGATAAAAAGATATGCGTTCATATTTTTTATTGCCAATATACAAAAACATAGTAAATGTATTGGAAATTATTGTCCATAAAAAAAGCCGACAATCTTTCGAATGACGACTTTCTTTATTAATTTTTATATTTTTATTTGGAACTACTCACGTGTCCAAATCGACTTTATTAAATAGATTTTCAGAATAATAGATATATCACGCAAAGTTCGCAAAGATTATCGCAAAAAGCGCAAAGAGCTTAATGCAAATGCTTTGCGCTTTTTGCGTATCTTTAGTTTTGCGTTCTTCGCGTGAAACTTTTACTCAAAAAATGAAAGTAATCAGAAGTATAACCTACCTGATTAGTTACTTTTATTTTAATTCGACTTTAAATACAACAGCCATTTCATCAACCGCTTTTTCCGGAGTTGTAACACTTAATCCATTGTCACTTAGCGAATATTTTATTTCTTCCTCACATCCTAACAAAGAAACTTTCTTGATTTCTTTTGCATTAATCCAATTTTCTTTTGAAAAAGACTCCAAAACCACTTTAGCTGAATTTCCAGGCCAGCCCAATATTGTCGCATAAACTGTGTTTCCGTTAGTAGTGTAACGAACATCTTTTGCAGAATATTTAACTTTTAGAAACTCGCGATGGTTACTAAAATGACCTTCGGGTTCTTTTGTTGGTCCTTCTCCAAAAGTGTACCACGGACGGGTTTCGTAAATTGCCTCTCCATATTTCGAAAGCCATTCTCCCATCGTGGTTAATACATTTTTTTGATCGTCAGGAATTGTACCGTCAGCCATTGGCGATATATTTAAAAGAAGTACTCCGTTTTTACTCACAATATCAATCAACACATGAAGTACATCTGCCGTCGGTTTTATTTTCAAATTATCAGTAAAACACCAACTTCCTGTACTTACAGTTTCATCTGTCATCCATGATTTCTCTGCCAACTTATTTTTACGAGATTTTTCCAAATCATCCACACTAAAATCCAACGGAAGGTCATCTTGTTTACGAACGATTACCACTTCCTTTCCCAGTTTTTCAGCCTCGTTTAAATAGTAGGCACAAAACTTCTGACGATAAGCTTCCGGAATTTCATCTAACCATGAATCGAACCAAATAATATCGGGTTGGTAATTATCAATTACTTCTTTCAGTTTATTAAACCACATTTCATTAAACTCCTCTCGTGGCATATATCCGTACATAATTGCATTTTCCTTATCGTCCAGTATTGTTTGCATACTGTCTTTAATAATTCCGTTAAAATGCCCGGTCCATTTACCCTCATCGTTTTGGTACAGGTTGTTTCTGGCATGATGAAATGTGGTAATAAATTTCATTCCATTCTCTTTAATTGCTTCTTCCAACTCACCTGTTATATCACGTTTAGGGCCTTTATCCATTGCATCCCATGGAGTTACTTCACTGTCCCACATCGAAAAACCATCGTGATGTTCGGCAACCGGACCGGCAAAACGTGCACCTGCTTTTTTAAATAAATCGGCCCATTCTTTTGCATTAAATTTTTCGGCTTTAAACATGGGTACAAAATCGTGGTATCCAAATTCAGATGGATGACCGTATTTTTCTAGATGGTGCTTGTATTCTTTTTTATCCTCGAAATGCATCCAGCGCGGATACCATTCGTTCCCAAAAGCGGGCACCGAATAAATTCCCCAGTGAAAATATATACCCAGTTTTGCATCTTGAAACCAGTCAGGCTCTTCGTTGTGTTGTGCCAGCGACTCCCAGCTTTGCTCATATTTTGGTGGTTTTTTTTCTTCGGCAACCTTTTTAGGAGCATTCCCACAAGCACTTACAAATGCCAAAATAATTAGAAGTGATAAGATTTTTAATCTCATTTTTGTTAGTTTTTATGTTCGTTATTGTATTCGAAAAAGAGACAATGCATGCCTTGTCTTTACTGCAAACTGAGACTGAACACTGTAAACTTTCTTACAGTCCCAGTTTATAGATGCGTTCCATCAGCTGCCATTTTTCATCAGCTGATGCATCGGCAGAGGTCTTTTGAAAACGAGAGACATAAGCTTCCCACTCTGATTGGCGTGGTTTGGTAGCCAATATTTTCATTGCTGCATCGTGGTCAAAATCCGCAACAGTATCCATTATCATAAAAAGCTGGGTACCCACTATATAAATTTCCATATCGGTAATACCAATATCGCGCATCCCTTGAGTAATCTCAGGCCAGGCTGCACCAAGTGCATGTACTTTTTTATACTCTTCAATCAATTGAGTATCGGCTTCAAGCTTTAAAGCTTTGCAATATCTTTTGTATTCCATTTTCATTAAGATTAGAAATCCCTTGGTTGCGAGTGTTATGTCAAGTCTCTAAATTCGGGTACGTCATTCCGAACTTGTTTCGGAATCTGTTGCTTCAAATAAAGATGCTGAAATGAATTCAGCATGACTACCAGATGATTTATGCTTGACTTGACACTAGCCACGAGCTTCAAGTTCTGAAAATAAAAAGGGAAAGGCAATTTTATCACCTTTCCCTTTCAATCTATGCTGTTTGTTTTAAAGCTTTGTAAGTTCTTCTACCGTAAATGGCAATGGCCACAAAACAAATAAATGGTAGAATAAATGAGAAGTTCTCGGCAGGGAAAGAACCAATTGTTCCCTGGTCAATAATTAATCCTTGTAGTGGCGGCATTAAAGCACCACCTACAATTGCCATAACTAAACCAGCAGCACCAAGTGTGGCATCATCGCCAACATCTTCCAATGCAATTCCATAAATTGTTGGGAACATTAGCGACATAAATGCCGATGTTGCCACCAACAAATATAATCCAAGCATTCCTTGAATAAGAATAACACCAGAAATGGTACACATTCCACCAATCGCAAATATCATTAGCATAAAACGAGCATTCAGATATTTCATCATAAATGTGCTAATAAAGCGACTAACGATAAAAAAGGCCATCGCAACAATATTATAATCTTGTGCCTGTTCTTTTGATAATCCCAAATTTTCAGCATACTGAATGATAAAAGTCCAGCACATAATTTGTGCTCCCACGTAAAATACCTGAGCTAGTACTCCTTCGCGATAAATTTTATTACTCATTAAACGTTTAAACGAATCCCAAGCATGGATTTCATGGTCGGCGCTATCTCGCTTAGGCATTTTGTACAAAGCAATTACTACTAACATAGCAATTACCACCAAACCTAAAACTACATATGGATTTCTGATAATACCTAAATCGTTTGTACGAACAACAGCTTTTTCAGCAGCACTAAGTGAGTCGAAAAGAAGATTACCTGCGGCATCTCTTTTGTCTGATTCTAACGCTGATAAAATAAGTTTTGAAGCCACAAACATTCCTAGAATCGAACCCATTGGATTAAACGACTGTGCCAAATTCAAACGGCGTGTTGCAGTTGCCGGGTCACCCATTGAAAGTATGTATGGGTTTGCAGTGGTTTCTAAAAATGCCAAACCGAAAGTCAGGATATAAAGCGAAACCAAAAAGAATCCGAAAATTTCGAATTGCGCAGCAGGAATAAATAATAAAGCTCCCACGGCATATAGAGATAACCCGACAATAATTCCGGTCTTATAACTGTATCGTTTAATGATTAAGGCTGCAGGAATTGCCATGGTTGCATAACCACCATAAAATGCAAATTGTACCATTGCAGCCTTGGCGGTTGAAATTTCCATTACCGTTTTAAACGCGGCAACCATTGGATTTGTCAGGTCGTTTGCAAATCCCCAAAGTGCAAATAAACTGGTAATTAAAATAAAGGGGACAAGAAATTTCTTATCGACTACAATCTTTTTCAGGTCATTCATTGAGTAAAAGTTTTATCGTTTTAAAAGAGTTTTAGTTACGGTATATATAAAAAAGCAGTTCGACTACGCTCACTGTGACGTCAGGCTGAGCGAAGTCGAAGTATGTAAAGTTTATTATAAAAACTGAGCTTTATTCTCAGCTTTTAATTGTTCTACAATTTTTTTGATGTCTTCGGCATTTTCGCGCTTGCACACCAAAGTTGTGTTTCCGTCTTTCACAACAATTACATCGTCGAGTCCTACAACTGCAACAACATTATCGTCTTCAGAGTAGACATACGAGTTTTTAGTATCCAAAAACATGGTTTCACCCGAGCCGGCATTACCATTTTCATCTTTATTCTTATCAGCCAAATAAACTGACTCCCAACTCCCAAGGTCGTTCCAATCGAAATTACCTTCAACTAAATAAATATTTTTGGCATGCTCCATAATTCCGTAGTCAACTGAAATACTTTCAACTGCACGGTAAATTGTATCTAATGTTTGCGGATAACTTGGGTTTCCAAGGTCGGCTTGAATTTTGCGTAAATCGGCATATAATTCAGGAGCAAATTCTTGAACTGCTTTTAAGAAAACCGACACTTTAAACACAAACAAACCACTATTCCAATAAAAACCACCTTGTTTTAAATAATCGCTAGCAGTAGCTTCGTTTGGTTTTTCAACAAAACGTTCAACTTTAAACTGACTAATTTTTTCAGCTCCAGTAATATTTTCGGCTGTTTGTACATAACCATATCCGGTTGCCGGGTAGTTTGGTGTAATTCCAATGGTTACAATGCCATCTTTTTCATCAGCAATTTTAGCCGCAGCCAAAACTGTATCTTTAAAAAGTTCGTTGTTTTCAATTAAATGGTCCGATGGCGAAACCACCATTATTCCATCCGGATTTTCCTTTTCGGCAAACATTGCTGCCAAACCAATACATGGCAAAGTATTACGTCCAACTGGTTCGTAAATCAAATTCTCTTTCGGAAGCATTGGAGTTTGCTCTTCCAAAACCGTTGCCTGCGTTGCACTTGAAACAATGTAAATTTTTTCGTTTTCGGTAAAAGTAGCAAAACGCTTAATCGTATCCTGAAGTAACGACTCGTTGCCAAAAATATTCAGGTACTGCTTTGGTTTAGCTGTTTTACTACGTGGCCAGAAACGTGTTCCTGAACCACCAGCCATAATTAGTGTATATAAATTTTTCATTGGATTTGCTTTTTTTGATTTGCAATATACTAAAATGATTGTTTAATTATTTTAATGCAAAATCAATATTTTGGGATATTAAAACAAAGTAGAGATACATCATTGTGCACCTCTACAAGAATATCGTTTAGAATCTGATTTTCACTTTGATTGTGCCTTCCACTTCTTCATCTGAAGGAAATACGATGTAACCTCCACCACTACCGGAAGTAATTGCACCGGAGTATAAGGGGAAATAATTTTTCTGCATTTCTTCCATTACCCATTCGGGCACGGTGTAAGGTAACATTTCGCTCCAAGCCAAGAAAGTTGCTTTCATTGCTTCACCCAGCTGTTTAGTATCCATTTTAAGAATAGCATCGTAAGCAGCATCTCCCGATTCGCCCAAACGTTTAATAATCTTGGGGTCAAGATTTTGAGTTAGAATTGGATTGTATCCTTCGGGACGTGGTTGCAGTGGTGCAAAATTAAGCACACTCGAAAGCCACTCACAGACTTCTGGATTTATTGTATTTTCAATATTATTTGGCCAATATTTGCCATCGTAATCAATACGACTTACTCCTGGAACCAATAAACCAATGTGGTCTTGTGTTCCCGAAACATATTCCGATCCCGGAGGATTTTCAGCTCCGAAAAGTAATTGTGCATTACGTACCGCATCACCTGCAGGATACTCATCGCCCCAAAGTTCTTTGGCAACTTTTCGCGAGCTGGTTGCCATTCCCGAACGGTCGTTAAAATCCATGGTTGGATACATTTGAGCTACCACACACGAACCCGAAGCTTTCTCTGAAACCCAAGGCTGATCCATCCAACCACCAGCGATACAAACGCGGTAAGGGAATTTTAATTCTTTTTTCGAATCGGAGCTTGAACGAACAGGAAGACCTTCCTCTGGAACGCGTTCGAGCACTACCAATTCAACACCATTTTCTTTGCAAAGTTGTCTTTTACCATCGGTAACACCATCTTCGTTAACAATAAACATATCAGGTTTTAGGTCCTTCATATCTTGTTCGAAATCCAGCATTCCCATGCCCACCGAAACATTTGCTTTTTCAACATAACGAACAGCACCAACCATGTATTTACGCTCTTCTTGAGAAAAATAAGGTACTTTCCCTTTTAATAATTTTAGATTTTCGTCTTGTCCGACGTAAGCGTGAACTTTTCCATACTGGGCTGCGGTTTTAAAGAATGCCACATGTCCTGCATGTAACAAATCGTAACAACCACTTATCATTACAATTTTATCGCTCATTATTTTAGATTATTAGATTATTAGTAGTGAGATAGATTTTGCGTACTCGATACTATGTACTAATTACTCACTACTTCTTTTTTAAACCCCTCTCCGACTTGCGAAGAGGGGAAAAAAAGCCCCAACCAATTGAGTTAGGTTGGAACATATATTTTGAATTA
>JAUVDE010000196.1 GCA_030595485.1 Draconibacterium sp. | reverse complement strand
TATTTAGCATGATTAATTCATAACTTTTTGTTATGAGAAGCAAAAATATGAATTATACCTTAAATCCGCAACTGAATTATTAATAACAAAATCAACCAACTGTGTAAGAAAAACTTACACAGCGATTGATTAGTAAATATTTTCACTTATTCCATCTAACTAAATTGATAATTATCTGATATTTCGCTACTTGTGATTTGTGATTAAAACGAACCCATCATTTAAAAAGAAACGCCCTTCTGCTAACTTATCCTAATGTCACAAGTGGAGCAGTAAAAGGCTTATTTACAAAGCTTAAAACTGATTATACCTGACATAATTTCGTTATTCTGCCACAAACTGAAACTACTTGTAATTATTTTAAAACAAGCTGACTGATTGAGTGTTACATTTGAACTTGATTCACTTATATTTTGATAAGTACAGAAAAAGTAGAATTGAGTTGTAATTTTTAAAAATCAGAATCAAGAAATATTAAATTATGTCGAAAATTGTACAGTTTGGTGAAAACGTAGAAGGTTACACTATTCCCGTTTTAAATGAAAGAGAGATACGTGCAGCAGCAGGTATTTTATTTATGGTAATGTTTATTTCCATTCAACAAGCTGCTGCCGGTGATTTTACGATGCTGAAATATGCGGTGGTAGGATTTCTTGCCGATATGTTAATTCGTGTTCTGATTAGTCCCAAATTTGCACCTACGTTAATTATTGCACGATTAATCGTTCGAAATCAAACCCCCGAATATGTTGGCGCACGGCAAAAAAAGTTTGCGTGGAAAATTGGAATTGCATTAGCAACTACCATGTTTGTACTTATTGTAATTGTAAACTCATACAGCCCCATAACAGGAATTATATGTATGATCTGTTTAATATTTTTGTTTTTCGAATCGGTATTTGGAATTTGCCTTGGATGCAAAACTTACCCTTGGTTTTTTGGTAAAGACAAATTACAATATTGCCCGGGTGAAGTTTGCGATATAAAATCGAGGCATGAAATTCAAAAAACAAGCTGGAACCAAGTATTTATTGTATTAGCGTTTGCTGTATTTATAGTTGCTGTTTACTTCCTATTTGGCGACTTTTTCAAAGTAACTCCTTTTGATTTATTTGGACTGGATAGTTAGAGAAATCATCATGTAAATAATAAAAAAGATTGTCTTCTACCTCTGGCGGAAGACAATCTTTTTTGTTTATAGTAGGTAATCAGTTTATACAATGACTAAACTTCGTCAGGAAAGGGAACCAGCTCTCCTGTTTCCTTTAGCGATGGACGTTGGGCATCAACACTACGGAGATAATCACCCAGCTTTTTTGCCAACTCTTTTACTCTTTCAGGGCTCGCTTCTGCTCGGTTATTTAATTCACCAATATCTTCTGAAATATTAAACAATTCAAAACTCTGATTGTGATAATAGTAAATTAGTTTCCAATCTTTACTACGAACTGTACTTGTGGTGCCAATTCCCGGTCCGGTTGGTCCCCAGTTGTTTGGATAATGCCAAAACAAATCTCGCCCTTTATCAGTTGTGCCGGTTTGCGTTAACATCGGGATAAAACTTTTTCCATCAATAGTTTGTGGAGTCTTATAATCGTTAATACCTGCCATTTCAAGAATGGTTGGATAGAAATCTTCAATAATAAGATAATTGTCACATCGCGTTTTAGCTTCAACTTTTCCTGCCCATTTTACAATCATTGGCTCGCGAACTCCACCTTCGTATGCCGAACCTTTTCCACTATTTAATGGCTTATTATGTGTGTGCATTTTGCCTGCTCTTGGTCTCAAACTAAATCCTCCATTATCCGACATAAATAGAATGATGGTGTTGTCTGCAATCCCATATTCATCGAGGTAATCCATTAAATCGACTAAACTTTTATCCATTCCTTCAATTAACGATGCATATTCGGCTTCCACTTTGGGCAGTCCTGCATCCAGGTATTTTTGCACAAAACGGTCGTCAGCCATAATGGGAATATGAACCGCATAATGCGCCATGTAGAGGTAAAATGGTTTATTTAAACTTCTGGCTTTATCCATCGCCTTAATTGATTCTAAGGTTAATGCTTCAGTCAAAAAAATGGAATCACCGTGGTATTCTTCCAAGCCGGGAATCCCCCAAGGTAAGGTGTGCGTACCTTTTTCCTTGTTACCAAAGTTTTTTGTTCCAAGATAACTACCTGGTCCACCTGCAGCATGACCGGCGATATTAACATCGAAGCCACAATTAATTGGATTTGCTCCGGGGGTTCCTACTGCTCCAAAGTGCGCTTTACCACTATGAATGGTAAAATAGCCATTGTCTTGAAGAATTTGCGGGAGCATGGTAGCATGAACCGAATTCTCAATTGAATCTGTTGGTTGGATACCATTTACATTCCACTTCGGATAACTTAAAACTTGGCTCCTTCCGTCAACCGATGCATTTCTATTCAGCGTCCAGTTGGTAACCCGGTGGCGTGCTGCATTCATTCCACTCATTAAACTCACACGTGTAGGCGAACATACCGAGCAGGCATAAGCTTGTGTAAAAACCATTCCCTCTGCAGCCAAACGCTCCATTCCCGGAGTTTGATATCGTTTGTTAAACGCAGTTTCTTTATCCCAAAAAGGAACCGACGTGTCTTGCCATCCCATATCGTCAACTAGGAACATGATAATGTTGGGCTGCTTGGTAAGTTCTTTGGGTTTGTCGTTTGTACAAGCAACAAACAGCAATGCTGTTAGAAGCACAAGTGCCATGCCGGCAAATGCGACTGAATACTTTTTAAGATTCATTGTGAATTGAAATTTTAGGTTCTTTTTTAGTTGAATTTATATGTGATGATTTATTCTTTTATAGGAACAAAAACAATAAAGGACTCATCGCCTTTTTTAACTGCCAGACTAAGAACTTTCGGCTCACTATTTTCGCAGAAAATAAAAGGGCGTTCCATTCGGTCTGGTTTTATAGTACCTCCTTTTTTAAGTGGAATACTTTTTTTCATTAGCTCGTACTCGGTGGCTTTATCCCAATTTGTTCCATCAGAAGAACTTACCATTCCAATAAAAGTATGCGCATGAAAAACGCCATAAAAATAATCTCGTTTTTTATCGTACCACATCGAAACATCTTCGGTATCAAGGTAATCAATTACCGGTTTGGCTTGTATTTCGAATGGTCCGATAGGGGTATGAGAAATGGCAATTGCCTGATTCCGAATAAATCGTGTTTCGTTGGGTTTATCACCTTTTACAATCAAGTAATACTTCCCATCTTTCCCTCGGTCAATTGCAGGATTAACCGTTAAAGTAGTAATTGGTCCGCTTGGTTCAATTAATGCATGGTCCATTCGTTTCCAAGGACCATTTATTGAATTTGAAACGGCAACACCTGTTCTTTGATTTGGTCTTAATATTTTCCAATTAGGATGAGAATAACCCGTTTCGCAAGTTTCAATTAACTCCTCTTCGGTATATTCTTTATCACCTAAGTTGGTTGAACAGTAATAGATATAATACTTTCCTTCGAAATATTTGATTTTTGGATTATGAACTGTTATGGCATCCCACTTGCCATTTCGGCGACCTTTCAAAACTGTTTCCTTATATTGCCAAGGTCCTACAGGTGAATCGGCAACCGCATGCGCCACTTCGGAATGCGTTAACCAACCTGTAAATTTGTATTTCTTTTGCCAACGCGAATAAAACAAATGGTATTTCCCATCGTCTCCTTTTATAATCGACGAACACCAATTATAATACCCTTCGGTTTTAAAAATATTTTCTTCTGAAAGAGATTGAAGATTGTCGCTAAATTTCAGATCGTCATTCTTATTCTGAGCTAAAATGGAAGCTGAAAATAAAAATAGAAAACTAAAAAATGAAAATTTAACCATGGTTTTCCTATTTATGGTTTTCAAAAGTATAAAAAAGAAACCACAACCTTTTAAAATGAACTACCTCGGGGCAAGCCCACGAGGTATCAAAAAGCCAACGCACAAGGCGAATAAGGAACCGACCCAAGGGTCGGGGTATTAACCAAAAAGAGAATAAATTGTTCTCTGCTCTATGCCAGTATTATCGAACTCTACAATTGTTTTAATTGAAGTTGTTTAAAGTTAATTGGGAGTTGTATTGGTTTGTAACAATATTCAACAGGTGAACTTGGAGTCACCAGCTGAAGGGACAAAACAACCACCGCACTCTGGTAGGATTGAAGCGGCACCCTGTTGAAGTGTGCGACACGGTTTTGTTTTTTGGGCATTGGCGAATGAAAGAAGCCCCTGCACAAAACTAAAAAACCGCGAGTACACAAAACCGGTATAGCAAAAAGCCCGGCAGCCGGCTACCCCCTTTGTCATCAGCCACACACATTCCATACACTGCTGACATTTTCCCCTAAAGGAAGGAAAATGAATCGGATTTTTTTATTCTTTGAAAGTTTACAGTGATCAGTCGCAGTGTTCAGATTGTCACACTAAAGAAAAAACCAATCGTGCAATTTTTCAATAGTATATTTTATTAATTACTTTCATATTTCTAGCTAAAGCTAGATTAAACTTCCATATTAATTGAATAAGCTGCATTATGCGCAACTACCAAGATTTACAGACTTATTAAGCTGCTTTTTAACACCCAACTCCGGGTTGCTTTTTCAGTTCAAAAGTCGTATTTCTGTAAAGAATTAAAACTGAAATATAATGACACAATTAACATCGAAAGACTACATCGCCAAAGAAGATAAATTTGGCGCGCATAACTACCACCCACTTCCTGTTGTATTAGCAAAAGGCGAAGGCGTTTTTGTATGGGATGTTGAGGGTAAAAAATACTACGATTTTTTGGCTGCGTATTCTGCCGTTAACCAGGGACATTGTCATCCGAAAATATTTAAGGCATTGGCCGACCAGGCGCAAACGCTGGCTTTAACGTCGCGTGCATTCTATAATAATGTATTGGGCGAATGGGAAGAATATATGACCAAGTTGTTTGGTTACGACCGCATGTTACCGATGAACTCGGGCGCCGAAGCAGACGAAACAGCGCTAAAACTGATTCGTAAGTGGGCATATAAAGTAAAAGGCATTGAAAAAAATCAGGCCAAAATTGTGGTTTGCGATGGTAATTTCCACGGACGTACCATTACCATTGTGTCGATGTCGAGCGACCCCGATGCTTACACACATTACGGTCCTTATACTCCTGGTTTTGTAAACATTCCGTACAACGATTTAGAGCGTTTAGAGCAGGAACTGAAAGACCCTAATGTGGGCGGTTTTCTGGTTGAACCAATTCAGGCCGAGGCAGGTGTTTATATACCCGAAGATGGATATTTGAAAAAAGCCAGCGAGCTTTGTAAAAAGTATAATGTATTGTTTGTAGCCGACGAAGTACAAACCGGATTGGCACGAACTGGAAAAATGTTGGCTTGCGACCACGAAGATGTACGCCCCGACATATTAGTACTTGGGAAAGCGGTTTCGGGCGGTATTTACCCGGTTTCGTGTGTGCTTGCCGACGATGAAATTATGCTTACTATTAAACCCGGCGAGCACGGAAGCACCTACGGCGGAAATCCAATTGCTGCGAAAGTAGCCATGGCTGCCCTCGATGTAATTATTGACGAAGGTTTGGTTGAAAACTCAAATCGTATGGGCGAATTGTTCCGTAAAGAAATAAAAGCCATTGACTCGCCATTGATTGAAATGGTGCGTGGAAAAGGTTTACTAAATGCTGTTGCCATTAAACCGACCAACGGCAAAACGGCCTGGGATGTTTGTGTGGCGCTTAAAAACAATGGTTTAATTGCCAAACCAACACACGAGCACATTATTCGTTTTACACCACCACTTGTAATTACCGAAGAGCAAATGATGGATGCTATTGAAATTATTAAAAAGACTATTAAAGAATTTGAAGGATAAATCGATTCTTTTCGATTCGTAAAGGGAGAGGCTTTCGAGCTTTTCCCTTTTTTTATGTTCAAGCATTTGGGTGCGATAATATTTTGTTGATGCTTCAAGTTACGATAATTCAATTTACACATAAGAAACTGTAACTATTCAGATGTTCAAATAAACTTTCTCAAATTGATTTTCAGAACAATATATATTTCACCCAAAGTTTGCAAAGGTTATCGCAAAAAGCGCAAAGGGCTTATATTGTAGAGAACAATATGGCAGTAGGCAAAAGTTTATATACGCTTTATAGCTGTGCCTGGGACGAAGCTTGTGCCCCCGGACAAAAGCCCGACTTATGCGTATTTTATGCTTCTGTCACGGACAAAAGCTCGGTTTTGGGTTTGTTTAGGCTTCTGCCCCGGACAATGACCCTACTTTTGATTTGTTCGGTCTTATATCCGCGGCAGAAGCTCCACTTTTTGTTTTTTTATGCCTGTGCCTTTAGCAAAAGCTTCACTTTTGGTTTGGGAAACCCTGCCCCCACATGATTACATTGCATGGCTAATCGAAATAGTTAAAAAAATACCACTCGGTACTGCAACGAGGAATAAAAGAGCTATTTTTTTTTCCAACGTACTAA
>JAUVDE010000062.1 GCA_030595485.1 Draconibacterium sp. | reverse complement strand
AAAATTACATCATTTTTAGGATTGTCGCGTTTGGTAGTAATGGTAATCGGAATACTTGCCTGATAACCTTCAAAAACCGATTTTTGAGTTTTATAGTCGTGTTTACGAATTTCCCGAATTGAATAATTCTGTGTTTTTATCAAATCTTCGTCGATTCCGTTTTTGCCAAATTGGCTTTTGATTAATTCAATTTTCTCGATGGCCAGGTCGGCACATTTGGTGTAGTTGCTATCTTTAACCGACATGTTTATTCTGAAAATTAATTGCTCGGGAATCAACTTTACTGACGATTTTCCTTCAACAACAATATTTCCTTGTGCAAACGACTGAATTGAAAAAGTAGCGATTATAAAAAGAATAATAACTTGTTTCATGACTTCAACTTTTAATGATTTTAGTAGTAAATCTGTTTTTCTGATTGCTAAGCATTACAAAATAAATGCCAGATGGAAGCCCGGCAAGGTTGCTTGCGTTTTTAAAGTTATTCAATTGCTGTTTTTTTACAACAACTCCCTGCATGTTTATTACCACAAGTTCTTGAAAGTCATCTCTATTATCGATTAAAAGTTGTTCGTTTACTGGGTTTGGATAAATTTTCGATTTAATATTTTTTAAATAAATGGATGATGTTGGTTGGTGAAGCACAAGCGATTCTAACCGAACATATTCGAAGCTTACATCGCTGGCCGATAAACCCATGTCGAATGCTATTCGTGCCTGGTTGTCGGTTTTAGTCATGTCGAAAACATAAGTGTAAATAGCAAATGTATCGCTAAGGTTTGGCTTGTTGTAGCTGCTGTAGGCTGCCCATGGTGTAACACTTTCTCCAACATAGGCGGTAATTGTTCGATCCGATGCCGCTTTCGCTTTAAACGACAGGCGGTATTTTTTTCCGGCTTCTAATCGTATATTAGATGTTGAAAGCTGTATGTGCCAGGTTTGTGTTCCCTTACTTGCAATTTCTATTTCAAGCTTACCCGCTTGTTTTTGTTTGCTGGCTATGGCGCCGCTGTTGCTGCTTAAATTCCATTCGGCAATGGTGGTAGGGAAATTGGATGAATAAACCGGCGTGCCCACGTAGGTTGCTGGTTCGGGCATTGAATTGTGCAAAAGTGCATCAATAAGTTCTTGCTTATATGTGCCGTTATCGTGCTTGTAAACACCAAAGCCACCATTAAATTCCCAATAGGCCCAGCTCCAGTCTTGACTTTCGATGTAGCGCGCCATGTAGGTTGTCCACTTTGTTCGCGAAGTAATATCTGCTTTTTCGTAGGCTCCAAACTCGCCAATATGTATCGGAATATTATGCTTTTGTTCGAAGGCTTTTAAAGGTGCAAAATCATTTTTAATCACCTGGCGTTCGGTTTCGGTATCGTTCCATTTTGTTCCCAACCATTTATCCGAATCATCAACCCAACCGGCACCTTGGTGTGTAAACGGAAATGGATTGTAGTAATGAATACTTAAAATTATGTTTTCATCATCGGGAAGTTGAATGGTAGGCAATCCGCCCAGCCCGCCATATTCACCACTTCCCATTAGCACAATTCTATTGGGATTATCTTTTCTTATTGTTGTTAATGCATCGGCAAAAAATGTATTCCATTGCGCAGCTGAAAGATTTCCGTGTGGCTCGTTTAATACTTCAAAAAGTAAACTGTCGGGGTAGTCCTTAAAAACCTCCGAAATTTGTTTCCACTGTGCTAAAAACCGTTCTTTCTGCCCGGCCGGATCTTCGTACAAAGCTTCGTGATGGTGCATGTTTATTATGGTGTATAAACCATTGTTTAATGCCGAATCGACTGCTTGTTTTATTCGGTTTAGAAAAACCGGATAAATGGTGTAAGGAGGGTTTCCCAAACTTCTTTCGGCGGGTTCCCAACGCACCGGAATACGAAGGTGTTTAAAACCTATTCCTGCAACAATTCCTGCATATTCAGGACGCCAGGGATTTCCCCATGCCGTTTCGGAAGGTGCTTCAAATATGTTTCCGTAATTTATACCGGGGCCTAGTTTTTTGTTTATCTCAAAAGCCTTTTCTCTGTTTTGGGCAAATAGAACAAAACTGATACAAACAAATAGAAAAGTAAAAAGTGACTTCATTTGAATAGTGTTAGTACAATATTGGCTTATTGTTGTTTGTACGATAATAGCGAATTGCCAAGACACTTCAAATGTTGAAGCGCTATTTTTTCTTCCCGAATGACTTTTTTGTCATGGTAAGTAACCACTTAAAGTAGTTTTTTAGGTGAACGATAAAAAAGAAAATAAGTGCAAAACCCAGCTTGTTGTGTACTTCGCGTAATAAATCGGCAACGGGTTTACCACTAAATACCAACCACGCAAGAAAAGCAGTGAGCACACATAAACTAAATACCACGAACAGGCTGATGTTCATGTCGTTATTTTTACTCTTTTTCTTTTTGCTGAAAATGTTTTTTACCCAGTATGCGTGCAGCCACAAGTGGGTTACAATTAGTGGAAGAACAGTGACCGCACAAACTTTATGAACTAATAACCAAATATCACCATTCAGTCCAATGGTTTCAACCACGTGATCGGTTCCACCATGGTAACGTAAAACTACAAGTCCCGATATCAATAAAAATAAAAAAGGGACAAGGGTAAACAGGTCTAGGTAGTAATTACGAGTTGCTTTTGAGGTTTTTGTTTTCCGTTCCATGAATCGTTCACCCAAAGTCAATTATAAATTCTCAAGTTCTTCGCGAAAATCGTACTGCAAATCTTCGTGTAACATCGAAATTACTTTCTGAATACGCTTCACCTGATTAATGTACATGTTAAACACCACACGGCTTTCTTTGTAATTCAGGTGCGATGTTTTCATTTTTTTGCAGAAGTAAAGCGATAATTCAATTTCGGTTTCTTTTTTACCTGAAAAGCGAATGTATTTATTTGTAGTTCGTAGTACCTTACGTAGCGTTTTTTTAGCCAGGTAAAAACTGCTTCGGTTTAAACTCGAAAATTGCAGGTCTATTTCTTCTTTTACCTGGTTTATGTATTCCGTCTCGTTATAAGCCTCAAAAAGTAGGTAACTCAGCAGCTCCTTGTTTTCCTTTTTGTATTTGGCCAAACGTATAACAATTTCCTGAAGTTCTTCGGGAGGTATGTTTTTAAGCTCTTTTTTTATGTTGCTAATCGATGCAGTATCCATTGGAATACAAAGTAAATTAAAAACTCTTGGACACCTAACTCTAATTTCGAAAAAAGCCTTCTGTTTGGATTAAAACACCTTGAAGTATTTAAATTCATCTGCGAAATACACTTTTTAAGGGTCAAGTGTAAAAAACGACAAACAAACGTCCTTAAGATGGTTTTGCAGGAAATAAAGAACAGTTTGTAGTTGTTTTTTTGTCGCTTGCTGAATTAAAAAACATTGAGTTAGTGAGTTACATATATTTGGTATTGAAAACATGAAACAATTAAAAAATAAGACAACATGAAAACAAAATTAGTTCTTTTAGCAGTTTGTGTAGCACTTTTAACAATGGGAGCTACAGCGAAAATTAAAGACGGAAAAGCAATGACCGGAAACTCATTGACTGAATTTGGTAAATACACCATTGTAAATTCCGATGCTCCGATGGTTTATCAGAATAAGGTTTTAAAAACTTATGATTTAACTTACGAAAATACCAGCCATCCGATTCGGGTTGGAGTTTTGTGCGAAGACAAGTTAAAGTGTAAAACCTTTATTGTAAGAACCGATGAATTTGAAATTGAATATGCTTGCAAAAACAATGTATTCGGAGTTAAAAAAATTGAAAATCGATTTCAGGAACTTCCAAAAGGAGAAATGGAGATGAAACTAAACAAAGTAAGTTATTACGCCCAACGCGTAATTTGCCAGACCAAAAAATCGGAAGACGACTTACTCGGTTTAATTGCTTGCTATTTTCCAGACCTTGTAAACAATGAATACCAGGCAAGTTTCTAAAAAAAGAAAAGATACTTAAACAGCGCAATTTTTATTTCATAGAAGTATGAAACTTAATCCCCGCCAGAGGGCGGGGATTTTTCTTTGATAAGGAAGGGTAAGACGAATAGTAGCTGAGCTACAGTTTTTAAACCTTGTGTCGTTTGGCACAGGGTTTTTTCAATCAACAACAGCTATTGGGCAATCAACTTCACGAATTGGTCTGCAAACGACCGTTTTTAATCGCCCAAGCGTATGTAATTTACTTTACTAAAAATTAATATGTTTCTATCTTTAACTTTGGCGGTATCTAAAAAGGCTCATGTGAACAACAAATTAATTAAAAACGGTTCAGTAAAAAGAATAATCCCACACCTGTTGTTTTGGTTGTTTTATGTGCTGTTTTTTGGTTTGTTCTACGGAAAATACGGACACGATTACCGCTTGCACTTAATTGAAACGTCGTGTATGATGCCGTTTGTAATGTTGGCAACCTACACTACTATTTACGTCATTCTACCCTATTACCTGCGCGAACACAAGTTGTTGCCTACAATGCTAATGCTGGGGGTTTTAATATTTGTAATTACACTAGGCGAACGTATTTTTATTCGTTGGCTAAATGAGCTGCCCATTACTTCCGATTCATTATTTGGCGTAACTTTTTTATACCTGATGCTTGAAACCAATTTTATGGTGGGACTTGGCTTTACCGTAAAATTTGTAAAAAAATGGTTCGAGCAACAGCAGGAAAAACATGATATGGAAAAGAAACATTTGGAAAGCGAGTTAAACTTATTGAAGGGCCAGCTTCATCCACATTTTTTATTCAATACCATGAATAATTTGTATGCTTTATCGCTCGAAAAATCGTCTAAAACATCGGAAGGAATTGCTCGAATATCAGATTTGTTACGCTCCGTTTTGTACGAATGTAACACACCTGAAATTGCACTGGATAAAGAAATCGCATTGATCGATAATTACATTGACTTGGAAAAGATGCGTTATGGCGAGCATTTAAATGTTGCTTTTGCGGTAAGTGGTAAAACAGCCAATATGAAGATTGCACCCATGATGCTTTTTACTTTTGTTGAAAATAGTTTTAAACACGGCAGTGGTAATAAGCACGAAAATCCGTTTATAAAGATTAAACTTGAAGTAACAGAAAATGAGCTGCTTTTTAAGGCAGAAAATAGTAAGCCTGCGCAGATTAATAAACTGGAGGATAAACAATCGGGTGGAATTGGTTTGACCAATGTAAAAAAACGTCTTGAAATTATTTATCCTAGAAATTATGAATTAAGTTGTTGCGACAAAGAATGTTGTTATTTGGTAAATTTGAAGATTAGAAGATCGATGAATTAAAAACTGATAAAGCTGCTATGCTGTTTGCCGATTTATCAGTTAAAGGGAAATTAATTATTACATGAACAAACTGTTGTACAATACTAATTTTTTGTACCGGGGAACCAGGCATTTCATGTTTTTCGGGATTACCGTGTTAGTGTTCACGGGGATTCTGTATGTGCAAAACGGCACCGATGAATTATGGAATACCTTTTCGATTACTTTTATAAATGCGCTTTTCTTTTTTAGCTACGCATACATTACCATCTTTTTACTGATTTCTGATTTCCTGCTAAGAGGAAGGATTATTTGGTTTGTTCTGTTGTTTTTATTGGTTGGTGTAGGTTTGTCATCTTTAAAACTAGTGTTTTCTGATTATATTTTTTATTCCTCTATTTCAACCCAGAATATGGAACGAACGGGTGTAATGAACCTTCGTTTTATTGTGGTGAATACCAAGGATATGACTTTTATTGTGGCCCTTTTTTGTATTGCCAAGTACATTAAAGATTATATCTATGCCGAAAAAATTCGAAAGCAACTGGAACTTCAGAATAAGGAGGCACAGAATACGCTCCTCCAATCGCAGTTTGATCCGCATTTCATGTTTAATACCATTAATAATTTGTATGCTTTGGCTTTGCTTAATCCGCTAAAAACAAGCGAAGTTATTAGTAGAATGAAGACTGTTTTAAGCTACATTATTGACGAAAGCCAGAAAGATTTTCTGAATCTTAACAATGAGCTTGAGTTGGTTGAAAATTATATTCAACTCGAAAAGTTACGTTACGGAAAACGTCTCAAAGTTGAATTTACGGTTCATGGAAATACAAGTAGTTTTAAAATACCACCCATGTTGCTGTTTTTGCTGGTTGAAAACAGTTTTAAACACGGAAGTAGTCTGGATGCAGGAAGCCCCTGGATAAAAATTGATGTTCGATCGCAACCCGGACTTCTAAGCCTTTCAACTGAAAACAGTAAACCCCAAAATATTGAAAAACCAAAAATAGATTACGAAAAGGGGAGCGGATTTCAAAGTCTGAAAAAGCGCCTTGATATACTTTATAAACCCAAAGGATATAAATTGAAAATTGAAGATAGAGATACTACATTTTCAGTAAAACTTACATTAAAAGAAGAAATTGAATTTAGGCAAATTACATATCGCAAATAAAGAAATTGTTTTGCACATCCTTTTTTGGATAGGCTGGATTGTTTCGTTTACGTTTATTCAAACCATTAACTACATTGGTTCGGATTGGACTGTATGGTTGATGTATTATATAATTACTTTGCCCATTTTTGTAGCTCACACCTATTTTATTGCTTACTGGCTGTTACCACGGACCTTTTTTAAAGGACACTATTTGAATTTTGCAGCAGGTATTTTTGTCCTTCTCGTTGTATTTTCGGTAATCGAACTTATTGTAAGTAACAACCTTGTATTTAAGGTATTCGATAACAACCTGGCCTTTCAGAGCGGGTATCTAAATATTAAAAATATTATCATTAGTGGTATCGGGAATCATTATATCATTTTGGTTTTTCTGGCTATTAAAATTGGCATTTGGTGGTTCCGGGCCGAGAATAAGAAAGAAGAGTTGCTGCGCTCGAAAGTAGAAACCGAACTGGAAATTTATCGTTATCAATTGCAGCCACGAATGGTGTTTACTTTGATTGATGAACTTGAAAAAATTACAAAGGAAGAGTCTGATAAAGCTCCGGAAATGATTATTAAAATCTCGAATTTCTTAAATAGTTTTTTATTGGAAGGAAAAGAAGAGTTGATTCCTTTGCAGCTTGAAGTGAAATTGATGGAGCAGTTTCTTGAGATTCATAAAAATGCTTTGGGCGAAAAACTTACAAGTAATTTTATTGTTGCAGGAAACCTGAAACCCTACGTTGTGCCGCCACTTTTATTGCTTCCGTTTATAAATAGTGCAATAAAATTGGCTTATGAATGTAACAAATCGTTCGAAAGTACAGTCCTTATAAAAGCAGAAAAAAAATACTTACTCTTTTCGTTCTCATTTTGGAGCGAAGATGAGTTTAGTCTTGCAGACAATGAAAACAATATAATTACACAAAAACGACTAAACTACACTTTCCCTGGGAAACATCGATTAGTGGAAAACATTGATGACAATTTTAGAGAATTTAGTTTGGAAATATTTGTTTAAGTGTAATTAATACCTTTAACTAGGTACTAGTTTATAAGCAGAGAATAGTAGAAAACAGAAAGCTAATTCGTATTTACCATGAAAACAAAATGCCTCGTTATTGATGATGAGCCGCTCGCACGTGATTTAATGCGAAGTCACATCGAAAAACTGGAGAATTTTGAAATTTGCGCTGAGTGTGGCGATGCTATGAAAGCATTGCAGGAATTACATAAACATAAAGTAGATCTTATGTTTATGGATATTCAAATGCCGCAAATTACAGGACTTGAGTTTTTAAAAACATTGAAAAATCCGCCCAAAGTTATTGTCACCACAGCTTACAGGGAGTATGCCCTTGAGGGCTTTGAACTAGATGTGGTGGACTACCTTTTGAAACCCATTACTTTTGAGCGTTTCTTAAAATCGGTAAACAAGTATTACCAAGCCACGCAGGAAGATGTTAAAAACACACAAGCTGTGCAAATAACTACTTCAAACCCGGAAGAAGCCTTTATTTACGTAAAGGAAAACAAAAAGGTGGTGAAGCTGCACTTAAGCGATATCTTATATGTGGAAGGCTTAAGCGAATATGTGCAAATTTATACACCCAGTAAAAAAATCATCACCAAAACCAGCATGACAAACATGTCGGAAAAATTACCGGATGATAATTTTATGCGTATTCATAAATCGTTTATTGTTTCTTTATCGAAAATAGAAGCCTTTACATCGAGCAGTATCGAAGTGCCTGGTAAAGCACTACCCATTGGTAGAAGCTACAAGAATTCGGTGTTGGAAGTATTGCAAATTCAGTAAATTTTGATGAGGATTGAATCGGATTCGGTCAATTTGGTTCAATCCTTTAAATCTTTTTCAACATCGTTCATTCAGTTTGCCATATTTGAATAAATTTACCTTCAAATTATAAAGTATGGCCTTGCTACCAATTCATCGGTATTATATGTTAAATGGCACTTTAGAGCCGGTTGACACATTTGTGCCTTCTGAAAATGAAGGGGGAATTTATGAAGTGTTACGGGTTGTTAATGGTGTCCCCTTGTTTTTAGACGAACATTTGGAACGCCTTTATAAATCTGCTGAAATTGCAGGAAGAACTATATCTTTTTGCACTGAGGAGATATCGGAAATACTAAAAATGCTAATTGCTAAAAACGATATTGAATTGGGGAATATTCTTATTTCGTACAAAACCAATTTGAAGGCATTTTTTATTCAGCACAATTACCCTTCTGATAGTGCGTACAAGAATGGAGTTCATTGTGGAATTTTACACGCTGAACGGCAAAATCCTAATGCCAAGGTTTTTCAAACTTCGGTGCGTCAGCAGGCCAACACACTAATTGCCGAAAGTAATTTTCATGAAGTATTATTGGTAGATAAGCAAGGTAGAATTACCGAAGGCAGCCGAAGTAATGTTTTTTTTATTAGAGGATTGGAAGTAATTACTCCAAAGGCCGATAGGGTATTACTTGGTATTACTCGCAAAAAAGCGCTGCAATGTGCCAATCTACTTAATTTTATAGTAAAAGAAGAAGATGTGAAACTGGAGCAATTAAGCAATTTTGACGCTGTTTTTATAACTGGTACTTCACCTAAAATATTGCCAGTAAGAAAAATTAGTGAATTCGAATTCTCTACTGAAAATATGGTGTTGAGAAAGCTAATAAGTAAGTTTAGTTTTCAAATTGAGGAATACATAAAAGACACCCAACTTTAAAGTTAGGCGTCTTTATGTATGTCTATAAGGCATGTTCTAAAATCGCCCCTACTTCAGCAAAATCAATATCAGCCTTTTCTCCTATCTTTTCTCCGCTTTTTTCAAAACGATCCGTAATTTTTGTAATCGTTTCAGTGGGTACATCGTAATCACGAAGTTTAGTTGGTATCCCCACCGATTCGAAAAACTCAACTGTTTTGGCAATCGTAGCATCAATTCTTTCGTCATCGCTACCTGTTGCAATTCCCCAAATACGTTCGCCATATTGTAGGATTTTATCCTTTTTGTTATCGCGTTTAATATGCATCATACCCGGCAACACAATAGCAAGTGTGCGCGCATGGTCAATGCCGTGGTATGCCGTTAGCTCGTGACCAATTAGGTGAGTTGCCCAGTCTTGCGGAACACCAACAGCAATCATTCCGTTTAAAGCCACGGTAGCACTCCACATAAAATTTGCTGCCGATTCATAATCATTTCTATCAGCTAGAACCTTTGGACCTTCTTCAATTAAGGTACTAAGTATTCCCTCGGCCCAGCGGTCTTGTAAAGGCGAATTTACCTCAAAGGTTAGGTATTGTTCAAAAACGTGTATAAAAGCATCAACAATTCCATTGGCCACTTGTTTGTTAGGCAGGGTAAACACACATTGCGGATCGAGAATTGAAAATTGTGGCATTACTAATGGCGAACCAAATGCCTTCTTCTCTTGTATCGAAACACGTGTGATAACAGAGTTTCCATTCATCTCGGATCCGGTAGCAGGCAAGGTTAAAATTGCACCAAGTGGCAAAGCTTTTTCAACCCTAACTTCACCCGGCTTAGCCATAAAATCCCAAGGATCACCATTTTCATACAAGGCAGCACAGGCAATAAATTTTGTTGCATCTAACACCGAACCTCCACCAACAGCTAACAGAAAGTCAATTTTCTCTGCTTTTACTACTTTTACGGCCTGCATACAAGTCTCGTAGTGAGGGTTGGCTTCAATTCCACCAAATTCCACCAAACTTACATTGTCTAAAGCGTTAATTACCTGTTCGTAAACACCGGTACGCTTAATACTTCCACCACCATACGTCAAAAGTACTTTCGCTCCCTCAGGAATTTCATTGGATACTTTTGATATTTTATCTTTCCCAAAAATAATTTTTACGGGATTTTTGTATTCAAAATTGTACATGATTTTTATTTTACTTTTATTCAACTAATATTATACCAAAGCTAAACGATTTTTATTTGAAAAGGTTTATTCATGCTACGAAGATCAACAACAAAAATAAATGCCGACTTCAGAAAAGATATTCCGGAGTATTCGGATAAACGAATTATTGAAATTCTGAAACAAAGAGACCATTACCAGCCCGAAGCTGCAAAGTTGGCCATTGAAGAGGCCATTAAACGTGGAATTATTTTCTCGGAACAAGATCTTTTTGCTGAAGAATATATAGTTGAAGAATTGGATACTAAATTAATTCCGAAAATTAGAAAAGCCAAAAATAAAGAGAAAATTAGGAGAAGTTTAGCGCGGACTTTGGTTCTATTTGGAATAATGCCTCTTGTTTTTGGCTTTGTGCAAATAAATAGTGCAAACCAGTTGGAAGGTGTTTTGATTTTACTTGCTGGGCTATTGTGGATGTATTTATCGGCACAACTTATTAAACAGTATCAAAAGCTTTTTATACATGTTCTTTTGGCACTTTCGCTACTAGCAATTGCTTATGTTTATACAAAACTTATTCTGGCTAATGGTTTTGTAATCTTCGACTTCTTTCTACCCGGAGTGCTTTTGGGCTTATTGGTTTATGGTTTGCTCTTTTTAAAAAAGCTAGGCGATTAATTGATTGCAAAAAAGCTTTTTTATATACTTCAGAGCCATTTATCTACTAAAAACAATCATTCATCGAAATAAGGATGTAAACCTGGTTGATTGAAACTATTTTTAGTTTGTCATTAAAACAATAGCCATGAAACGTTTTATTCCAATAACATTTGTTGCCTTATTTTTTTCTGTAATTGTTTTTGCACAATCCGATGAGGATTGGAACTCAAAAAAATATAAAGTTGATGATTTTTCTGAAATTTATATTGAAGGTGGGTATCGTATTCATTTAATTCAAGGTGATGAAAATAAGCTGCTTGTAAAGGCCACAGACTCCGATGTTTTTGAATACCTGCAAGTAAAACAGTGGGGAAATGAATTACACATTGATGTCGAGCCTGAAAACCTGGAATTTGATAGGATTGCCTTGTACATTACTTTTAAGAAAATGGAAAAATTGCATATTGAAGGTGGTGTAAAACTTTACACTGAGGGGTATTTAGATTTGAAAGACTTTGATATGTACGTTGGCGGTGGTGCCAAAATTGAAATGGATATGAAAGCTGATGATGTTAAAATTGTAGGCGAAGGTGGTGTTATGTTCGAATTAAATGGCATTGCCAAAAGCCTGGAAATAAAGCTTTCGGGAGCAGGACATGTTGATGCTGATGATTTTAAAGTAGAAGATGCTGACTTTAGAATTGAAGGTGTTGGTAGTGGAAGTGTTTATGCTACCGAAACATTATCAGCTAAAATTGAAGGTGTTGGTAAAATAAGTTACAAGGGTAATCCCGAGCTTACCAAAAATATTGATGGTATTGGATCGATAACAAGAAATTGATTTGTAAAGTATACTAACCTCAGTTCGATCAATAATATTAACACATTCGTACTTGTAGACTTCGAAATTTTCCCCATATCCTGCCTCAAATTTAATTGAATTATCCCGATAGTTCTGCAAAAATTTGAATTGACTATGGACAAAATTTCTGAAGCTGTGAACATATTATTAATAGAACTGAGGTTACTACTCGTATCGAATCTCATAAGTCGATACATTTTCTTAGGTTTGGTTTAGAATGCTGTATTTTATTACCTATTTCTTAAAGTCAAATTCAATATTGTTTAGAAGTAGTCCTCGTTTATTTTTATCGAATTTCGAAAATCCACGGTCAAAAATGGTGTAGGACAAATTCAATGTTTTTGCACTTTTCATTGCGATAACGGGTGAGCCTGTAATATCTTCAATGGCTACTTTAAACAACGCTTCTTCTTTTGTTCCCAGTGGGGTTATAAAATCATCTTCGACTAAATAATCTGGCGCAAACCCATCTTTAAAATCAGTTACACCTGCCGAGTTGGCATACCTGAA
>JAUVDE010000017.1 GCA_030595485.1 Draconibacterium sp. | reverse complement strand
AGTGTATTATGCAGCCAAAACCTAAAAAAATGAAGATTACCGTCAATGGTGAACTAAGTAAAGGAGTTACTGCAAAAGATATTGCGCTTTATATTATTTCAAAAATATCGACCAGCGGTGGAACAGGTCACTTTATTGAGTATGCAGGTTCGGCTATTACAGGTTTAACAATGGAAGCTCGTATGACACTTTGTAACCTGAGTATTGAATGTGGAGCTAGAGGTGGTATGATTGCCCCTGATGCGACAACTATTGAATACATTAAAGGACGCGAATTTGCACCTAAAGGTGAAGACTGGGACAAAGCTGTTGCCGAGTGGGCTGAGCTAAAATCAGACGAAGGTGTAGTTTTTGACACTGAACTTACCTACGATGCAGCCGACATTGAACCAATGATTACCTACGGAACAAATCCGGGAATGGGAATTGGTGTTTCGCAAACTATTCCGACTACTGCCGGTATGGAAGGTAGCGACAAAACTACTTACGAGAAATCGTTACAATATATGGGCTTCGGACAAGGCGATGCCATGAAAGGTAAAACGGTTGATTATGTTTTCTTGGGAAGTTGTACCAACGGTAGAATCGAAGATTTTCGTGAATTTGCTGCGTTTGTAAAAGGAAAGAAAAAAGCCGATAACATTACTGCTTGGTTAGTTCCGGGTTCAAAAGCAGTTGAAAAACAAATTATAGCAGAAGGTTTAGTTGAAATTTTAGAAGGAGCAGGTTTTGCTCTCCGTCAGCCAGGATGTTCGGCATGTTTAGCAATGAACGACGATAAAATTCCTGAAGGAAAATATTCAGTTTCAACATCGAATAGAAACTTTGAAGGACGTCAGGGACCAGGTGCCAGAACACTTTTGGCAAGTCCGTTAACTGCGGCAGCTGCTGCCATAAATGGAGTGATTTCTGACCCGAGGGAAATGTTATAATTTTTTATTGATTAATGATTATTGATTAATTATGGACAGATATGATTTGAAACGCAGGACTAAAGAATTTGCGCACCAATGCGTCAAGTTCACGACCTCGTTGTCTAATACTAAATTGGGAAGTCATATTGAAGGCCAATTAATAAGATGTGCAACCTCAGTTGCTGCGAATTACAGGGCTGTGTTATTAGCTCAATCGAATGCGTCTTTTGCGGCTAAATTATCAATAGTCATTGAAGAAGTAGATGAATGTGATTTCTGGATTGAATTTGCTTTAGATGAAAACATTACTTCAAGTGAATTTGCAAATCCGTTGATGAAAGAAGCAAAAGAACTAACAGCCATCTTCATTGCATCCAGAAAAACAATTCAACTCAAAAGTAAAAAATAATCATTCCTCAATAATTAATAAATAAAAAATAAAAAATAATTATTTGATATGGCTTACGATATATTCACAACAATAAGTTCTCCGGCAGTGCCACTGCCAATCGAGAATGTAGATACCGACCAGATTATTCCTGCTCGCTTTTTAAAAGCAGTGGAACGTAAAGGATTTGGCGACAACCTTTTCCGCGACTGGCGTTATGAAAAAGATGGAAGTCCTAAAGCTGATTTTCCATTGAACGATTCAACTTACTCAGGTAAAATTCTGGTGGGTGCTAAAAACTTCGGAAGTGGTTCGAGTCGCGAGCACGCTGCCTGGGCAATTTACGATTATGGATTCAGAGTAGTTGTTTCAAGCTTCTTTGCTGATATTTTCATGGGAAATGCATTGAACAACGGGCTTCTACCTGTTATTGTTTCTCCTGAGTTCTTGCAAAAGATTTTTGATACAATTGAAAAAGATGCAAACACAGCTTTTGACGTAGACATCGCAAAACAAACTTTTACCATTTCGGCTACAGGTGAAACTGCTGATTTCGCTATTAATCCGTACAAAAAACATTGTTTACAAAACGGCTTAGACGACATCGACTACCTGGTTGATATGAAAGAAAAAATTACTGAGTTTGAAGCCCCCTAAATCCCCCTTGGGGGACTTTAAGAAAAAGATGAAATATTAAAGATGGTTAGTAATTAATCATCAAGGATACTTTAAAATGAAATTAAAACAATCCTAACCCCTCCCCTTTGGGGAGGCTGGGAGGGGCTCATTATTATGACAGGCAATACAGTAGAAATATCAGGTAAACAACTTACCATAATGGACACCACCCTTCGCGATGGAGAGCAAACCTCAGGGGTTTCGTTTAGCGAAGGGGAAAAACTCAGTGTGGCAAAAGTGCTTCTTGAAGATGTAAAAGTGGACCGTATTGAAATAGCTTCGGCTCGTGTTTCGGAAGGCGAATTTAAAGGCACCCAAAAAGTTATGAAATGGGCGGCAGAAAAAGGACTTCTGGAAAAAGTAGAGGTACTTGGTTTTGTTGATGGTAAAATTTCGTTACAGTGGATAGCCGATGCCGGAGGGAAAGTAGTAAACTTACTTTGTAAAGGTTCGCACAAACACGTTACCGAGCAATTGCGAAAAACACCCGAGCAACACATTGAAGACATTAAAAAGGTAATCAACTTTGCCGAGGAAATGGGCATTAAAGTAAACGTTTACCTTGAAGATTGGTCGAACGGAATGCGCACATCAAGGGACTATGTTCACTTTATGATTTCGAGTTTAAAGGATGAAAAAATCGACCGCATTTTATTACCCGATACACTTGGCATTCTCGATCCAGATGAAACCTACGATTTCTGTTCAGATATGATAAAATCATTTCCTGATGTGGAATTTGATTTTCATGCGCACAACGATTACGATTTGGCCATAGCCAATGTCTTTCATGCAATAAAAGCTGGAATGCGTTGCGTACACACCACCGTAAATGGTTTGGGAGAACGTGCAGGAAATGCACCCCTTTCAAGTGTTATTGCTACCATTAAGGATCACTTAAAAATGAAAACCAATGTTAACGAAACCGAATTAAATAAGGTTTCTAAGTTGGTCGAATCATTTTCCGGAATTCGAATCCCAACAAATAAACCCTTAATTGGAGAGTTTGTTTTTACGCAATGCAGTGGAATTCATGCCGATGGTGACAGTAAAAACAATCTGTATTTTAACGACCTTTTACCTGAACGTTTTGGCAGAATTCGTCAATACGCTCTTGGAAAAACATCGGGCAAGGCGAACATTAAAAAGAACCTCGCAGACCTTGGAATCGAACTAGATAAGGAATCGCTAAAAAAGGTAACCAATCGAATTATAGAGTTGGCCGACCAAAAGGAAACCATCACAAGTGATGAGTTACCGTATATTGTAGCCGATGTTCTTGAAAACGATTTCTTTGAACAGAAAATTAAAGTAGTTAATTACTCGGTTAATTATACCATGGGACTTCGTCCGGTAGCTAACTTATCGCTCGAGATAGAAGGTAAAATCTATGAAGAATATAGCGATGGCGATGGGCAGTTTAATGCATTTGCCAATGCGGTTAAGAAAATCTATACTCGTCTTGAAAGGGTATTGCCGGTTCTTGTTGATTATGTGGTTACCATTCCTCCGGGCGGAAGAACAAATGCCTTGGTTGAAACAGTAATAACCTGGAAAAAAGATCTGGAATTTAAAACAAAAGGTTTACACCCCGATCAAAATGCAGCAGCTATTCTGGCTACAATAAGAATGCTCAATGTAATTGAGAAAGATTATACAACAGATAAAATTAAAATAAACTAAAATACTGGTATTCAGTCTTGGTTTTCGGTCACTTGATTACCAAATTCAGAAACCAACAACTTCTTTTAAAAATGAAACTTAATATTGCATTACTTCCCGGAGATGGGATTGGTCCTGAGATTGTAGATCAGGCAATGAAAGCTGTGAAAGCAGTAACAAAGAAATTTAATCACGAATTAGCATACGAAGAAGGTATAACCGGTGCTTGTGCGATCGATCAGGTTGGAAATCCCTACCCTGACGAAACACACGAACTTTGTATGAAATCGGATGCTGTGCTTTTTGGTGCCATTGGCGATCCAAAATACGACAATGATCCAAAAGCAAAAGTTCGTCCTGAGCAGGGTTTATTGGCCATGCGTAAAAAATTAGGTCTGTTCGCCAATATTCGTCCAGTTGAAACATTCGAATCCTTATTACACAAATCGCCACTTCGCCGCGAATTGGTTGAAGGAGCTGATTTTGTATGTATCCGCGAATTAACCGGTGGTATGTATTTTGGCGAAAAAGGTCGAAAAGACAATGGTAACACAGCTTACGATACTTGTATTTACACGCGCATGGAAATTGAACGTATTTTAAAATTAGGATACGAATTTGCAGCAAGACGTAATAAAAAACTTACGGTAGTTGATAAAGCCAACGTTTTGGAAAGCTCGCGTTTATGGCGCGAAGTTGCACAAGAAATGGCACCAAACTATCCTGAGATTACAACGGAATATATGTTTGTTGACAATGCAGCTATGCAAATTATTCAGTGGCCTAAAAACTTCGATGTTATGGTTACCGAAAATATGTTTGGCGATATTTTAACCGACGAGGCCAGTGTTATTACAGGTTCTCTTGGATTATTACCATCTGCTTCAATGGGTATTCACACTTCCGTATTTGAACCTATCCACGGTTCGTACCCACAGGCTGCAGGCAAAAACATTGCCAACCCAATTGCAACTATTCTTTCGGCGGCTATGCTATTTGAATATGCTTTCGAATTAAAAGCAGAAGGTAAAATCATTCGTGATGCAGTTGCGGCTTCAATGGCCGAAGGATTTGTAACCGAAGACATTTCTGAAGGTGAAGCACAATCAACATCGGCTGTTGGCGATTGGATTGCTGATTGGATTGCTAAAAACTAAGACATAAAGTTTACGACATAAAAAAGCCGTTCAATTCATTTTGAGCGGCTTTTACATTTTTAATATTGTCGATCCTAAAACAAATAATTCAAGCCAATATAAATTCCCGATTCACCATCGCGCTCGTCGGCCGCCATTCCATAATCGGCGGCAATAACAAAGTTTTGATTCATTACTACACGCAAACCAAGTCCATAAGAATAGTGCATCTCTTCAGCACCTTTATCAAAATAGCTATCCAAAGGACTCGGATAAATATCTTCAACAATTATATTACCCTCACCCAAAGCAATCTTATCGGTTACCCTTCCAAAATCAGCGAACCCATTTAATCCCAAATAGAAATTATTATTTATAAATTGAAAACGTGCAAACTTCCAGCGTGCTTCAATATTTCCATAAAAAAAGCCATCGCCAACTACCCGGTTTCGTCTAACTCCACGAAGTGTTTTTGCTCCACCTACTCCTTCCGAACTGGCACCCAACATAACGGGAGTAATAACCTGGCTCTGATAATAATAAGGAACATCTCCGGCAATTGTAGTTTGATACGCCAATCGATAAACCAGCGACAAATTGTCGGGAACAAGAGTGAAATACTGGCGGTGAGTAAATTTAATTTTAGCAAAAGCACTTTCTCCACCTAAAAATTCTGGTGCTCCAACTAAAACAGCTTCTGTCCAAATGCCTTTCATCGGATTGGGTTTATTGTCTCGCGAATCATAAACCAACCCGGCTTTTAAAATTGGAACAAAACCACCATTTGCCTCTTCCGTCGAAATTATTCCCCATTGCTGGTAGTTCTCGTACAAGCCAGGCTGTTCTTCAAGCGGAGGTAGCAAATCATCCTCGTCTTTACCATCGTTTAGTTTGTCAATATCAACCGATGCAATTTTGAAATTAAGTAAATTGATTCCACCCGCCCACTGGAGGTTATCTCCCGAAAGCTTTCCTTGTAAATCAACTTTAAATCGGAACAATTTCCTATCGTATTTATAAAACATTCGGCTTTTGTAATCTGGCGCTTCATCATCAAACCAACCGTCATTTACAACAGCATCGTAGCCATTAAAACCATAAAAGTCATAAGCTCTATCCGAGAGGTAACTAATATCCACCGAGGTTCGTAAGCCAGGAATCAATTGATCGGAATCGTAGTTTATGCGATTAATACCGCTTCCCTTTGTAAAACGGGAGACTTCAAGATAAAGCGAATGGTTGTATTTCGGATATCGGCTGCCATCTCCATAATGAAACAAATTAACCAAAGCACCATACTGAAAACCAAGATCGGTGTCGAAGGTAATGGTAGGTAAAGCGCCAAAATTTAATCCTTCTTTTGTCACTTCTTCCTGGGCAAATAAACTTGTAAAAAGACAAATTAATAAAAATGAGAATAGAATTCGCTTCATGCTTTATAATATCTGGTTAAATAAAAACTGTTTGTAAAATGAATATCATATAAAATAGATAGCATTCATTAAAACGAATATAGTTAAATTACGCAGAATACATAAATTCACTTCTGTTTCTGAGAAATATTGTATCAATGTTTACCCGTATCTCGCTCCTCCCAACCACTTTTCCCTTCATCCATGAATATCTCAATAAGTGTTTTAGAAACTCGCTCATCCACTTCTTCCACCAATTGAACGCGTAATGGATTTGTTAAACGCTCTTTCCAATCGAGTACTTTTTGGTATGGAATATCCCCATTGGTTTCGTAAACGAGATAGGCCCATTTTTCGGTAAACATGCTGCCTTGCATAGCTGGAATTACCTGTTGCATATTTGATGACAGGAAACTTAAGGACAGAGCTCTAGCCCAATAAATCCAAGGAC
Organism: Draconibacterium sp.; assembly: GCA_030595485.1. GTDB lineage: Bacteria > Bacteroidota > Bacteroidia > Bacteroidales > Prolixibacteraceae > Draconibacterium. The sequence continues at coordinate 10,833 of JAUVDE010000017.1, read as the reverse complement.
CACCAGTAATATAGAAATAAGGATTTAAGAGTCTGGATCGTGATTCAAGTGATGCATTGGCATACTCCAATTGAATTCCGGCAAAACCAATTCCAGTTTCTTTGTTGTAAAACGTAATCCATGGAACATCTGCTTCCATTTTCAAATCGGTTAAATCAGCCATATTTGCTACATCGTAAGTAATTACTTCATCCCTAATTACATCGTACCATGCAGCGTGTGTCATTAACTCACGTTTAAACACGATTTCTGCATTTCGTAAAGCAATCGTTTGCACAGTCTCGTTGATTCGCATATTTGAAGTGCTGATAAAATATGGAACTCCCGGATAAAAATCGTAACGCACAGAAGCATCAACTTCCGGCATTTCGCGCAGGCTACCCCAAACTTCGCTGGTTGCCAAAACGGGTCCTGAGATGGAATGCATATTTTGATCGTGTTTCCAATCGGCAGTGTGTGTCCATGCGCGAGGAGGAACATAAACTCCAGGATTCCAATGAATGGCGCCATTCGTTTCCATACGATGAAAAAGAGGACTATCAGGTTTTGTTTTTAGTGTTAACTGGTCGAGATGCCCCGAATTTGGATGCAATACAGCACTGAAGTACTTGTTATCGATATTCAATCCAGGCAATTCTCCTTGGACACGAAGATCGGTTTGCCAGGTTTTCGCCATTGCTTTGTCGTTATTGTAATAAATCAAATACACCTGGCTCGATTTAGGTGCAACATCGGCAAGAAAAGCCAATTTACAGGTTACGGTAGGCATCCAAAGTGGAATATGACGTTGAGGTTGACCGTCTTCAATGGGAGCCAAATCATCTTCATTTGTGTATTTCTGAATATCAAACACCTGACACGGAACTTCTTTCAAACTAAAGTCATTGACATCAACAGCTACCACACGAATTTCCCGCTTTAAGTCGTTTGCTTCATCAGGGTAAAAAGGCAATAATACTTCAACCGGTTCATTTTGCCTTCTTATGCCCGCTGTTTCACTTAACACTACCGACTTATAGCTTAGCCAAGAAGTGTCGTAAACATGTACTCCTTCAGGAGCAGTTAATGTTGCTACTACAGAAACAAATTGATCATTCTCTGATTGTTTTGCCGATTCTTTCAAGCGAACAGTAATTTCTATTTTGTATTCTTCGCCCGGCTGCCACTTCAACCAACCAGTTATAAGTGGTGTTTTATAGCTTGTATTATCTTGCGAAAGCGCGTAACCAGATGGTGGACGATGTGTCATTGCAGGCTTGGATTCGTCTTCTACCACGTCGCCACGATAAAGATTTACAAAGCGAATTGGTTTGCCATTAATAGCTACTTCGACCTCAATAATGGAAGCTTCTGCCAATTCCAGATTGGCTTTAAAATGATAAAAAGGTATCGCAGGAACCGGATACCCCAATTCAATGTCAGTTATTTTTAATGCCTCTTGCTTTTCTTTTCCTTCGCCATAAAAAACAAAACAAATAAAACACAAAACCAAACTTACTCTAATAATCAGTTTCATAATAACACTTTTATCGGGTAGTAATTAAATTTCTTTTTCTCAACTCTGACACACCATTTTCCCAAGCTCCACCGCTTCCCCACAAATAATATGTAAAGTACATAGTTGTTTTCTGAGCAATAGGTGTCCAGGGCTGAAATTCGACATAATAATGTGGGGCATCGGTATTACTCGGATGATTCATCCACATATGCAAAAAGAGTGGTTGTTTTACAGGGAAAGCGCCAACAAATGAAATATTCTCTTTGGTATCGTATCCGGCATTCCAACCTTCTTTTGCCTCAATCGCCTGTCCATAATATTTCTCGGGTAGCATTCTGTACTCTTTTAAACCGTCAGTCGTTGGAACTGTAAATACATCTTCAGTACCATGTTCTTTTCCTAAATGAAGTATGGGTTGTGGTCCTAGCACATTTGCTTCAGGGTTTTTGAAATCGAGTTCGAAGCGTACTTCCAACAAAGGAGAATTTCCATAAAGTGTGAAAATCTTTTTTAGCTTATTGCCAAAGTAATCGGTTTCCATTTCCACCCGCACAAAATCTCCTTCTTTTTGAATAACTTTTGCATTGTATATCCTATGCGTTTCCATGCTAGCTTGCCCCAGGAAATCTTCGAATCCACCATAAGGATAAAAAGCACGTTTTCTAAAAGGTCGTTTATCGTTGATTGCTTTTTCTGGCCAGATTTTAAACAACACATTATCATTCTTACTTTTTACAATATACTCAATAACACGGGCACCAGTTCGCAACAAGGTAATTTGAACCGAATCATTTTCCATTCGATACTCCTTTATTCCATCGCTGTTAAGATCAACTTCGTAGAGGTATGTTTTTCCTTCTGCTTTTCCTACCCCAAGTTGACTTTCGTATTGTAATCCCAAGGCTTTTATTATAACAGTGTATTCTCCGGCATCCAATTCTAAATCAAAATTCGTTTGCTTATAGTCAGATGTTGCTACCTCAACCACTTCAGAATAAGTAGAAATCGTATTGTTTGGATTATCCTTTTTGTATACTTCAACATTTACCGGCACCTTGGTTTGGCTTGAGAAATTATGAATGGTTACCGGAAAACTTACTTTAGGTGTGTGCCCATAAAGTACTTGGTGTACTGAAATTACCGGGGGCAGATCGAGCATTGTAACAATACTCTTTTTCTTGCTTCCTGAATTAAAATGAATGGCAATCGGATTCGTTTTTCCCATCGCCTCTTTTGAAATATTTAATGGAATACGAAATTCTTTAGCTTCACCAGCTGCAAGACTAATTTGGGTTGAATATCCTTTTTCAACTTCAATACCTTCTGTACAAGAAAATTCAAAGTTCCCTTCTACAGTTTCGTTAGCATAGTTTTTTATCGTTGTAACAAGCTCATAACCTTTAACTTCTGCTTCAATACCTATATTATCAACAAAGTAGTCTTCTAAATAATATTTATCGAGGTACAACAACTGAAGTGCATTTCTGAATTTCTCAGGTCCCATTAAATTTGCCTTTTCAAAAATAGCTACTGCCTTTCTATTCATTATTGCATCCCAAATGGTTTCATCTGTCAACTGTTTCTCTTTTTCAAGAAATAGTACCATCGATGAAGTCATATTACCTTCTAATAAACCCGTTTTATTTATAAAAGGAACATCCTCATTGTCGATTTGAGCTTTGTTTCCTTCAACAGCAAAGTAGCCATCAAAATTAAATACATCAGTTTTAGGATCGTAAACCGAACCGAAAGCATAACCTCCTTTTTCATGGGCGTAATCAATCCATGATTGACTTGTTGCCATATCCTGAACCTGCAAACCATCATAATCTTCACAACCATAAATAGGCGAAAAACCAACATTTGCTACAACTGGTAAATCAACAGAGTTTACCCATTCTTTAATTTCTTTTTGTGCCAAAAAATCCATGTAACCGTCGAAAATAAACCACGAATTTCCTTCATTCATTCCTTTGCCAATGAGTTCAATTGGGTGACCTGGAGTGCACGTTACACTTTTTAATAAAGTTGAGGCACCAAACCAACCTTTTTCCAGACGGTATTTTGTTAGAATTTCTTTTGTGTTTTTTAGATGAGTTTGAAAATGGTCAATTTTACTTTTATCCGTAGAAGAAATTACGAATAGTTTATGTCCATTAAATTCCAAAACAAAAGCTTTAACCGGAGAAAAATCTATTGTACCAAATTGATAGCTTTTTAATGTTAAAGTCCATTCAAAAATTTCAGATGAAATAAGTTCCAGTTCTAGCCCCACTTCTGTTTCAGGAGAAATAGTAACGAGGAGATCGCCATTATTCAGTTCATTCTGTATTTGCTGAAGTGTTGGATTATTTACTGCTTTATATTTAGAAGATAAAATATTGGATACAAATCCTTCTTGTATAAACAATCCAGGAATTTGCAAATCATCGGCAACATCAATCTTACTCTGTAAAATGGTTAGTTGAATTTCGGATGTAGCTGTTTTAAACAGATTACCATACCTGTGCCACTGAGTGAAGTTATTTTGCCAATGGTTGGTATAACCATTAAACTGCACATTCGTTTTAATACTAGTGCCTGTAGATAAATTGGTTGAGTGAATTTTAAAATGATCAAGATTTTGAGCATTAGCTGATGTAGTAACAATTATCAAAAACAAAAAAATAACCGTTAGCTGAGTTAAATTAACGAGTTTCATAATAAATAGGTTTAGATGTTGAAAGGTACAAAAAAAGAAGTTTGAAATATGACAGAAATAATCACACAAAACAAGTTATAGAACAGGCTTTCAACAGAAAATATTTGTTCGCAAAAGCTAACGTTGAGATTGATAAGCAAAAATCTATTCCTAGAAATTAGAACCTGGAACATCCCACCATAAGCGAGTACCTATTTCGTCTGATCCTCCTAATTTAGTGCTTGCATCAGCAACACCAAGCGGATTATTATTTCTTTCACCATCTACAAATGTCATTCTTCTTAAAAAATCATCATTGGCAATAATTCCCCAGTCAGAGCTACTATCATTTTGGTAGTTGAAAGGAAGTTTAGGATAGTCTGTTCTGCGATGGTCAACCCAAGTTTCAACGGTATTCATATAACCTGAAATCCACTTCTGTGTCATAATTTTTTCCAGTTTCACCTCATTTATGGCTGCATCATCCCATTTTACAGTAACCATTATACGGTTGGTAAAATCGTTTATATCTCCATCATAAACCGGATCATTATAATCAAGCGGTAAACTAGTGCTATCATTCAAGTATTCATCCACACCATCTGCTCCCCATTCAACAAAAGAAGTTCTAATTGCATTTTCGTAATTCGTTTTTACCTCACCGGTATTTCCCCATCCTCTTAATGCTGCCTCAGCAACCAAGAAATGTGTTTCGCAGGCCGCAAATAATCTACGTCTATTAACACTTTTAAAATTTTTGTTAATTGTTGAGAAGTTGGTATGATCATCTTTTGCAACCAGGTAGGCTCCATTACGAATTCCTTTGTATGGCCAATCAACATGATCAGCAACCAAAGAAACATTGGTAACTGGCTCAAAATACTTTTCAATTCTCTTGTCTTTATATCCAACCAAAACAGATTCCATTGTAGCACTCATGCGAGTATCGTTCCATGAGAAACAAATCGTAGCCGGATTAAAAGTATTTCCATACAACGAAATGTACATATTATCAGCATTTGCAATGATTAAACCTCCTGCATCTTTTAAAGCTTTTTCCCCTTGAGTTTGAGCCAACTCGGGTTTAATATTTACCAAACGCATTGCTAAACGCAGACGAAGGCTATTTGTAAACTTTATCCATTTTGTAACATCGCCACCGTACGTTGCATCAAATGTAGTCATTCCAGTATAGTCCTTGTTTGCTTCGAAAACAGCCAGTATTTCATCAAGCTCTCTAAACCAGGTAGTATAAAGTACTTCTTCACTATCATACTCAATAATCTGATTTGAAGAACCGTAATCGGAATAGATTAATGGGCCATGATATGCTGTTAAACGAGAGGTTCCAGTTATCATTATAAGCCTTGCCCACGCTGCAAAAACATCATAATCATCCTCTTCTGCCAGCTTGATGACCTGCCTGCCTGTTGCCATTACATTACTATATATTCTATCCCAAAATGTATTCCAGCGAAGGTAGTAAGTGGTATTATTTACACCTCCAACAAAAGGCGTTGGCGTTGCCAGATGACGAATAAAGGAATCATGAACCAGATTATGTTCAACTTGATGACCAAACAAATTATATAACATATCAGGGTAAAACGCACCAACATTATTAAAATCTTGCTGAAGTGATTCACCATCAATTTGGTATGGTTGTGTATTAATTTCCTCAAAATTATCGGTACAAGCGCCTAACGCCAGTACAATTATCAGAATAGCTTTATAAAAGATCTTTTTCATAGTTCCTCGCTACTAAAAGGTTAACGTAACATTGAAACCCATTGTTCTGGTGCTTGGTAAATTAAAGTTATCTAGCGACTGTGCATTTATATTGGTACTCATTACCAATTCGGGATCATATGACGAATCCAAATAAATAAAGAATAAGTTCTGTCCTACCAATGAACAAGTTAATGCATCAATTGGGAAATTGGCATTGGTTAAATCGAAATTGTACGAAAGCGAGAACTGACCTAAACGTACATTCGTACGACTGTAAACATAAGGTTCACCAATTCCATTTCTACCACCAATAGAGCGGTACCACGTTTCGGGATCGACTTGCGTAACTGCAGCTCCCGAAGACTCAACAACTCCATCAACCGTAACATACCCTAAATCACGTGCTTCTCCTGAACGTAAAGAAACACCAGATTCGTCCAATATAGATTCCGTTTGACTAAATACTTTCCCACCAACTCTGGCATTAATAAGAAAGCTTAAATCAAATTTGCCATAAACTATGGTATTGTTCCAACCCAAACTCCAATCTGGTTCAAGATTTCCTGCTAATTCACGCTCTGTACTTCTTAAGGGTTTTCCATTATCATCAAATAATAATTTTCCGGCATGGTTTCTTTTGAACTTATAAACATAAAGATCACCAATAGAACCATCTTCCTGAATTCTGGCACTGTAACCTTCCGACGAACCTAAATTCAACCATTTTATATCCGAATCAAATTCGGCAATTCTATTGATATTTTGTGAAAAGTTAACCGCAGTTTTCCAAATAAATTGTCCTCTTTCTACTGGAATGGCATCAATAGTAAATTCTATCCCCTTGTTAATAATTTCTACGTTTTCAATATCGATGTTAGTATACCCAGTAACTGAAGGTGTTTGAAAAGATAGGAATTGCCCTTTGCTATTAATATTGTAATAAATAAAATCTAAACCCAAACGTCCATTAAAAAACCTCCAGTCAGTTCCAATTTCCAAACTATTCAGTTTTTCCGGTTCCAAATCGGAAATTGGTTTGGATTGATTTATATTTACCACACCACCCGACAAATTTGAATAATAATTTCGTGAGTTTAATCCTACTGTATTAACACCATTTGCGAACGATGCTCGAGCTTTTGCCAAGCTTATCCATTGGGGCATATCAATTATTTCGTTCAAAAGTGTGGATAAACCAATTGCTGAATTAAAATACGAGCGATTTTCTGTTGTTGTTATGTTTGAAACCCAATCATTTCGACCTGTTATATCAACAAATAACAATTCTTTAAATCCGAATAGAGCATTGGCAAATAAAGCCTGTTCTTGTCTTCTACTTTTTAAAGTAGAATGTACTTGTACACTTGAAGGCAAATTTTGGAAATAAAATTCGTTCGGATAATTTAAACCATTAATTCCAGTATTTAATTGTACTCCCAAACCATAAATCATTTTCTGATAACTTGCCCCAGCGATTGCATTGAAGGTAATATTCCCAAAACTTTCGTTATAGTTTAGTATAGCGTCCGTATAAATTAATTCATCTGTATATTTCTGATAATCCCAACGTCCATTCGGGTGAGTATTGGTACTATTGGATCCAGCATAATATTTTTCCTCATTCAATTTTTCAGCATAATCGTAGCTACCACGAAGGGCAAAGCGAAATTGGTCATTTAATTTCCAGCTTAAAGAAAGATTTCCTATTACACGCTGGGTTTTATTTTCTTTTAACTCATTATTTATAATCCAATACGGATTTGACTGAAAGTGATCTTGTACAAACCAGTTCTGCCACATCATATTCCTATCCTCTCTGAAATATTCATAATTTTCCTTGTAATAATCCATTCCATTACCATCGATACCATTTCGTGGAAACAGATATAAACCAGTAAGAGGATTTAAATAGTAACCTGCAGGTTGTTTGTTGTCGGTTACCTCACTTGCCAGTATTATATTTGATGAAACGAATATCTTATCGTGAAACAATTTAGTTGTTTGCTTAAATGAAATATTATTCTTTTGGTACTTGTTATCAGGAGTAACTCCACCTGCCAAAGTATTTGAATATGAAAGGTAAGCCGTTGTTTTATTGTTCCCTCCACTTATAGAAACAGAATTTATAAAGTTCACACCTGTTGTAAAATAATCTTCTACAAATGAATTATTGTAGTTACCAGCGGTAGTTGACCAACTCTCTTTAACACCATTCTCTGCACCGTATTTGTACTGAAGTTCGGGTATTTTAACTACATTTTCAAAAGTAACACCTGAACTAATATTAATTCTGGCTTTTCCCAATTTGCCATTTTTGGTTGTAAGAACAACTACACCATTTGCTCCCTGAGCTCCATAAAGTACTGAAGCATTAAATCCCTTAAGGAAACTAATACTTTCAATGTCCTCGGGGTTAATTTGAGAAAGACCATCACCTTGATCTATCCCCCCCCACATACCTGGCTGGCTACCTTTAATATTTGTTATTGGTATACCATCAATAACAAATAGTGGTTCGCTACCGCCAATTACCGACTTATTACCTCTTAAAATTAAACGTGTTGACCCACCGACACCAGAACTACTTTTTTTAACATCGGCTCCTGCTACCCTACCCGAAATACTATTCAAAAAGTTTATGTCTTTTGATTTACCGAACTCGGTACCAAGAATGGTTTGCGGTGAATAGACTAAGGGCTCAACCTTATGTTTAATGCCCAGTGCCGTCACAACAAATTCAGCGAAACCATTAGCACCTGTTACCATTGTAACATCGACAGAAGATCGGCCATTTACCTTCTCCTCAATAATTTCCATACCAACAAAAGAGAAAATTAAAGTTGCATCTGGTGGGACACTAATAGCATAGTTACCAATTTCATTTGTAATTGTACCATTGCTTGTACCTTGTTGTACGACCAAAATACCTGATATTTTAGTGTTATCTTCGCCATAAACACTGCCTGTAACTGCTGTTTGCGCATGTACACTGCCGAATAGTTTCATGGACATTATAAGAATAATAAAAAACCTCAGCATATTTTTATAAATTCTGCACAACGTCAAAATATATTTGAATTATCAACAATAAATTGCTTAATTAAGTAGTAAACGAAGATATGCAAAAAGATGGTCAAATAAACTTTACTGCACGCGAAATTTCTTCTAATTAATAAGATCTGAAAAGTTTAGATTAAATAGATTTTCCAGAAATGTTAGTCAAGATTTTCAAAACCACAAGCAAAAAAATACCGGAGGTTGTAACCCCCGGTATTTATATTTATACGTTTTAATTTTTCAATTAAAAGTTAGAACCACCGGTATCCCACCATAAGCGAGTACCAATTTCGTCTGGTCCACCCATTTTTGAAGTTGCATCGGCAACGCCATCCTGATTATTGTTGCGTTCGCCATTTGGAAATGGCCATCTTTTTAAGAAGTCATCAGCAGCGATAACACCATAATCTGCATTACTGTCATTTTTAGTGTTATACGGCAATTTAGGATAACCGGTTCTTCGGTGGTCAGCCCATACTTCATTCGCGTTGCTAAAACCATTAAGGTACTTTTGAGTGATAATTTTTTCCAGTTTCAACTCATCACTATCTGCCTCATTCCAGGCAACCGTAACGGTAGAACGGCTGGTAAAATTATTTTTTGGTTCTTTTGGATCAACATAGTCAATTGGCGTACTGGTAGCATCAGCAAGATAAGCATCAACACCACCGGCTCCCCAATCTGCAAAAGAAGCTTTTATACCTTCTTCATAATTCTCTTTGGCATCACCAGCATCAGCCCACTCCCTAAGGGCAGCTTCGGCTTTTAAATGACAAACTTCTGAATAAGTAAAAGACCTTCTGGAACTAACCGATTTAAACGATTCGTTAATAGTAGAATAAGTCAGCCTTTGATCTTTTGCATCAAGGTGTGCCCCACTGTGAATACCCTTATATGGCCAATCGGGATGATCTGGATAAAGTGTGTTGTCGGAAGCAGGAGCGAAATAACTTTTAATCCTGTTATCTTTCAAACCTATTCCAAAAGATTCCATTCCTGATCCCATACGGGTATCACCCCATTCGAAACAGATCACGTTCATAGGTATTTTACCCCCATAAAGTGAAACAGTAAAGTTATCACCGTTCGATGAAATCAACCCGCCTTTCAAGGCTTTTTCTCCCTGTGTTTTTGCAAGGGCTGGTGCAACTTTCGAAATCCTAATGGCTAATCTTAAGCGAAGAGAGTTTATGAATTTACTCCATTTCTCCATGTCTCCATTGTAACTGGCATCAAATTTTTTCAAACCGGCATAATCACTGTTAGCATTAAATATGGCTTGAATTGCATCCAAATCAGCAAATAATTGATTGTATAGATCAGGTTCGCTATCGTAAATATGAGCCTCACCAGAAATGCCAAAATTAGAATATATTACCGGTCCGTGAAATACAGTAAGTTTAGAAATACCATATGCCTGCAAAAGTTTTGCCCACGCCGAGAATACCTCGTAACCTCCTTCATCAGACTGCTTTATTACCTGCGCTGCAGGTGACATAACACTGCCATAAATACGGCCCCAATAAGAATTCCACCTGGGGTAATATGTAGTGTTATTTACACCTCCCACAAATGGAGTTGGTGTTCCCAAGTGACGAACCCAATTGTCGTGACAAAGGTCTTCTTCAATCTGATGTCCAAATAGATTGCTTAATAATCCCTGAAAAGGAGAACCAAGCCTGTTGAAATCCTGATCTAATTCCGCGTCCGAAATACGGAAATGATCTCTGTTTGCCTCTTCGAAATTATCGGTACATGCCAAAAATCCCAGGGCTAGTATAATTGTATAAAATATCTTTTTCATAGTTCCTTCGTTTTAGAATGTTACTTTTAAATTAAAACCATAAGTTCTGGTAGCAGGCACATT
>JAUVDE010000130.1 GCA_030595485.1 Draconibacterium sp. | reverse complement strand
TGATATTGGTGCAAACGATTGTATGCGTTGCCATTACTAGAGTTAAGTTCAAAGAAGAATCATACTGACTATGACAAAATATTGGAGAAGTTTAGACGAATTAAATAATCCGGCAGAGTTTAAAAAGACCGAAATTAAACTTGAAATGAATGCCACTCGAGCTGTTCAAAAGAAAGCTTCAAATGCATCACGTCGCGATTTCCTAAAAGCCTTTGGATTTAGTGTTGCAGCAGCGGCGGTTGTTGCCAGCTGTAAACGCCCGGTTGACAAAGCAATTCCATATCTGGTAAAAGCTGAGGAAGTGACACCCGGCATGGCAAATTACTACGCCTCATCCTATTTCGAAGGAAATGAATATTGCAGCGTTTTGGTAAAAGTGCGCGATGGTCGTCCCATTAAAATAGAAGGGAATAATCTTTGTTCCATTTCGCAGCAAGGAACTTCGGCGCGCGTGCAAGCTTCGGTTTTAAATCTTTATGATGATGCTCGTTTTAAAACACCTCTAAAAAGAGGCGAAGCCACAAACTGGGAAGAAGTTGATAGTTATATTTCAAAGAAACTAGCTCAACTAAATGGAGAAAACAAAAAGGTCGTTCTTTTAACATCCACCCTAATTTCGCCATCAACAAAAAAAGTAATTCAAAATTTTCAAACAAAATATCCAAATGTAGAAGTGGTGCAGTACGATGCTGTTTCTGCAACCGGAATTTTAAAAGCAAACGAACTAAGTTTTGGCAAAGCACTTGTTCCTGATTACAAATTTGAAAAAGCCAAAGTAATTGTAAGCTTTGGTGCCGATTTTCTAGGCACGTGGCTTTCAACCACTGAATACACAAAAGCATATTCAGCCGGCAGAAAAGTGTTGGAGAAGAACGATGAAATGAACCGTCATTACCAGTTTGAAACCGGAATGACACTTACAGGGTCCAATGCCGATGTTCGTTTCCCAATTAAACCATCAGAAGAAAAAACAATTTTAACGGCTTTGTATTATCAACTTTTACAAGCCAAAGGTTCCATGACAATTGCAGCGCCAGGAAGTCCGGTTGATGTTAAAGGTTTAACGGAAGACTTATTGGCAAACGAAGGGAAATCGTTGGTAGTTTCGGGAAGTAATGATGTAAATACGCAAGTAATTGTAAATGCCATTAATAACCTGCTTGGAAATTATGGTTCTACAATTTTAATCGATAAAACATTAAATACCCACCAGGGAATTGACGACAATTTTGAAACATTAATCTCAGAATTAAAAAGCAAAACGGTTGGTGGAATTTTATGCTGGGGAGTAAACCCGGTTTATAATCACCCAAAAGGACAAGAAATTAAAGACTTGATTTTGGGTGCTGAACTATCAATTTCGTTTTCGGATAGAATCGACGAAACAACGGCAGCCTGTCACTGGGTTTGTCCCGAGCCACATTATTTAGAATCGTGGAACGATGCCGAACCTAAATCAGGAGTTTACAGTTTGGCTCAACCTACCATTTCAAAATTGTTCGACAGCCGTCAGGTGCAGGAATCGCTAATGCTTTGGGCAGGTGTGGAAGCTCCCAATTATTACGAATTCGTAAAAACAAATTGGAAGGAGAATTTCGCAGAACTTCAATCTGAGTTTTCAGATTCAAGAATATTCTGGAACGATGTTCTGCAAAAAGGAGTTTTTGAAACTGATAATATAAATACTGAATCATTAGCCTATACTGAAAATGGTTTAGCTGAAGCGGTTTCACTGTCTGGCTCAAATTCAAGTGGCTGGGAAGTGGCATTTTATCAAAGTGTTGCTATTGCTGATGGAAGTTCGGCTAACAACCCTTGGTTGCAAGAATTACCCGACCCAATTGCAAAAATAAGCTGGGATAACTTCGCTGCTGTTCCTGTAAAATGGGCAGAAGAAAATGGTGTTGTAAATGAATCGGTTATTACCATTAACGGAATTGAACTTCCAGTTTTTGTTCAGCCCGGACAAGCTGCTGATACTGTTTCGGTTGCCTTAGGTTATGGACGCGAGATTGCCGGTAAAGTTGGTAATGGAGTAGGTAAAAATATGTTTGCCCTTTCATCTGTTCAAAACGGGGCTAAAAAACTTTGGCTTTCGGGAGCTGATGTACAAACTACCGGCAAAACTTTTGAGCTGGCACTTTCGCAAACGCACCATTCAATGGAAGGTCGCCCAATTGTTCGTGAAACTAATTTCGACAAATGGCAATTGGATCCGGCATCGGGAAATGAATTAAAAAAGGAACATGATAAGCACAGTGTTTCACTATACCCAACTCCCGAATTTAAAGGACATCATTGGGGAATGGCAGTTGATTTATCGTCGTGTACCGGGTGTGGAACCTGTTCAATTTCGTGCCAGGCTGAAAATAACATTCAGGTAATTGGAAAAGAGCAAGTTCGTAATCGTAGAATTATGCACTGGATTCGAATTGATAGATATTTCTCGAACGATGCTGAGAATCCAGATGTTTATCATCAACCTGTTATGTGTCAACATTGCGATAATGCACCTTGCGAAAATGTTTGCCCGGTTTCGGCTACTCCGCACAGCGACGAGGGTTTAAACCAAATGGCATACAACCGTTGCGTTGGAACAAAATATTGTATAAACAACTGTCCGTATAAAGTGCGTCGTTTTAATTGGTTCGAATATGTAAAAAATCCAAAGTTTGATTTTGCATCAAACAGCGATTTGGGTCGTTTGGTTTTAAATCCAGATGTAACCGTTCGCTCGCGTGGTGTAGCTGAAAAATGCTCGTTCTGTGTTCAACGAATTCAGGAGACAAAATCTGATGCAAAACTTGCCGGACGAAAGATTGAGGATGGAGAAGTTAAACCGGCTTGTGTTCAGTCGTGCCCGGCAGATGCACTGGTATTTGGTGACATGAAAAATCCGGATAGTAAAATTTCGAAGTACTTCAAAAATGAAAGAAATTACCATTTATTGGAGGAATTGCACACGCTGCCATCGGTAGGATATTTAACGAAAGTAAGAAACAAGAAGTCCTGAGAAACGAGAAATGATATTTGAGTAGTGAGTAATTAGTACTGAAAAAGAAGTAAAAAAGGCTTCGTGAAACTTTGTGAATTCTTTGAGAAACTCGGTGAAATAGCTATAACACAAAGAAGCCACCGAGAAACACAAAGAACTCATTTAAATCTAAGATAGAATTGAAACAAATAAAAGCCTATGTATAATTCAGCGGTAAGGGGAAGATTAATTGATGGCGATAAAAGCTTGAAGCAAATATCGCATGAAATTATTGCTCCCATTCATGCAAAAACACCAATTTGGTGGTACGCTGCCATGTTGGTCAGCCTCGGAATGTTCGGATTCGGAATCTATTGTAAATACATTACAATTTCTACCGGTATTGGAACATGGGGCGTTAACAATTCAGTTGCCTGGGGCTGGGCAATCATCAACTTTGTATGGTGGATTGGAATCGGACATGCCGGAACAGCATTCTCTATTTTCCTGTTGATTTTACGACAAAAATGGCGAACAGCAATTAACCGTGCCGCAGAAGCAATGACAGTTGTAGCTGTTTTCTGTGCGAGTTTATTCCCACTATTACACATGGGACGTCCGTGGTTATTTTTCTATATTTTCCCTTATCCGAATACACGTGGTCCACTTTGGGTGAATTTTAACTCACCCCTTTTCTGGGACTTTGTGGCGATTTCAGCATATCTCCTTATTTCAGCCAGTTTCTGGTATTTCGGTATGGTACCCGATTTTGCAACCATTCGCGACACTGCTAAATCAAAAATCAAAAAAGCCGTTTATGGTTTCTTTGCATTTGGATGGACAGGCTCGAGTAAAGATTGGTTACGTTTCGAGGGATTAAGTTTTGTGTTAGGAGGAATTGCTGCCGTTTTGGTGGTATCGGTTCACTCCATTGTAGCAACCGATTTTGCAGTTTCTGTAGAAGCAGGATGGCACACTACTATTTTTCCTCCCTACTTTGTAATTGGAGCAATATTCTCAGGATTTGCAATGGTACTAACGCTGGTAATTACCATGCGTGGATTATATAAAATGAATGATTTTATTACCGATTCGCACATCGATGCAGTCTGTCGGGTGCTGGTTTTTATTTCATTAATTATGGGAACCGCCTACTTAACTGAAATATTTATGGCGTGGTACTCAGGCTCTGAATATGAAACTTACATGTTCTTCCGAAACCGTTTATTTGGTGAATATGCACTTCAGTTTTGGATTATGTTTACGGCAAATGCCGTTGTACCACAACTGTTCTGGTTCAAAAAAATGCGCCGAAATATGTATGTGGTATTTACCATTTCAATCATTATAAATATTGGAATGTGGTTCGAACGTTTTAACATTGTCGTTACCACATTAAGCCGCGATTATCTTCCGTCCAGCTGGGCATCATATTCTCCATCGTGGGTAGAGGTTGGATTCTTTATTGGCACACTTGGAATGTTTATTACCGGAGTTCTGTTGTTCTTCCGTTACATTCCAATGATTGCAATTTCGGAGTTAAAAAGTGTGGCAAAATTCGATAAGCCAAATAACGGACAACTAAAAACGACAAGCCATGAGTAAAAATTATATCCTTGGAGTTTTTGACGATGAAGCAACTTTGGTTGATGCTTTTGAGAAAGTAAAAGAAAAAGGGATTCAGCCGGTTGAAGTTTACACTCCTTACCCAATTCATGAGATTTTGGAAGGAATGCCAACAAGAACAAAAATTACACACGCAGCATTTATTTATGGACTGTTTGCGGCAGTAGGAATTCTTGCATTTCTAACTTACGCTGCCGGTTTTAGCTGGCCCTTAAATTACGGTGGAAAACCTTTTAATGCATTTCCATCGTTTATTATAGTAACAATAGTGGCAACCATTCTTTCCATAACATTACTAACGCTACTTACCTTTTCTGTTCGGGCAAAAATATTCCCTGGTAAAAAAGCAGAAATTGTGCATCCTCGTGCCACCGACGATAAATTTGTGATGGTTCTGGATAAAGATAGCTTGGGTGAAAACAGCGGAGCCATTGAGTCGATTATTAAAGAACACGGAGAAATTGAATAACAGACTATGAGATTTTGAGATATGAGTATTGAGATAAATGCAAAGAAAATGAACTCAAAGAAAAATATAAACAAGGTTTTGGTTTTTGCCTTTTTACTTGGAACTTTTGCCTTGGTTTCTTCGTGTGATTACGACCGCCGGACAACCGGCTGGGAGTATTTCGACGACATGGCACATTCAACGGCTTACGAAAGCTACACAACTAATCCGAACTTTGCTGATGGGAAAACCATGCAGCCACCGGTTGTTGGGACTATTCCACGTGGGATTGTTCCTTATGCTTACGAAAAAACAGATAAAGACCGCACGTTGGCTGCTGTTACTTTGGTGAATGAGTTAGACGTAAACAAAGAAAATTTGCAGCGTGGCGAAAAAATGTACGGCGTTTATTGCTTGCAATGTCATGGTGAAAAAGGAGATGGGCAAGGTGCGTTGTACGTAAACAAAAAATACCCTTATCCACCGGCAAGTTTGTTAAGTGACAAAATGCTACCAGCATCAGATGGCGATATGTACCATGTTATTACGGTTGGTCATGGAATTATGGCTGAACATGGTTCGATGATTAAGTCGGAGGACCGCTGGAAAATTACAATGTACATTAAAGAAGAATTACAGAAATAGATTTCAAATTATCCTGCTATGGAAGAGAGATTGGTACTTTCCAACAAATTTAAAATGCTCACTTATATCCTAATTGGTATTGGAGTACTTTCGTTTGCACTTGGCTTTGCTTTCGATGCAAAACGTACTTGGGCAAACTACCTTTTAAACAATTTTTATTTTATTTCGTTGGCGATTGGTGCCGCATTTTTCGGAGCAATTCAATACATTACCCAATCGGGTTGGTCAGCAGCTTTTAAAAGAATTCCCGAAGCCATGGTAGCTTGGATTCCTTTCGCAGGAGTATTTTTTCTAATCATGTATTTTGGTATGCATTCTATTTTTGAATGGACCCACGAAGAAGTGGTTCAACACGACCATTTGCTACAATACAAATCGCCCTATCTGAATATCCCATTCTTCTTTGCCCGCGTAGTACTATTTTTTGCAGCATGGATTTTTATGTCAAAACTACTTCGTAAGCTATCGTTAAAAGAAGATGAAATTGGAGGCATGGTTTATTTCGAGAAATCGGAGTTCTATTCTAAGGTATTCATTTTTATTATTGCTATTTCATTCAGTGTATTTTCTGTCGATATGTTAATGACGCTCGAGCCACACTGGTTTAGTACTTTGTTTGCAGCTAAAAGTTTTATGGCTGCCTTTTTACACGGCTCTTCAATAATCGCCTTAATCGTAATTCTTCTCTCGAAACAAGGCAAATTGCCAATGCTCAACAGTAGCCACCTGCACGATTTTACTCGTTATATTTTTATGACGAGTATTGTTTGGGGTTACTTTAACTTTGCGGAATACGCGCTTATTTGGTACGCAAACATTCCTGAAGAAACAGCTTGGTTTGTACATCGCTCGCATGGCGTTTACCAAGTATTGTTCTTTGTGAATATCGCTTTAAACTGGGCAGTTCCATTCTTTGTTCTGATGCCACGAAAATCATCGCGAAGCAAAATGTTTATTCTTCCGGTAATAGTAATATTAATGATTGGTCAGTACACCGAATTGTATTACATCATTTGGCCGGCAACTGTAAACGAAGCAAAATTTGGCTTACTCGAAATCGGGACTTTCCTTGGTTATGTTGGATTATTCTCGTTAGTCGTTTCTACTGCATTAACAAAAGCCAGTTTGGTTCCGAAAAATCATCCTTATTTGGAAGAGAGTTTGCACCATCATTTTTAGAGAGTATCATTTAGTTCTAAGTTCTTTATCAATCTGCTCCAGAATAACACTGATACGGTTAAAGTCTCCGATTGTTCTTGATGGAGCATTAAAATGACGTGTAACTCCTTTTAGGTGAGTATGAGCCGCAATATTTCGACTATCTTTTATGTTTCCCAGATAACCTTTGAGAAGTGTAACTTGAGCTGTTTTCTCTAATTCTTTTTCTAGTTTTTCCACCTCAATTAGACCAAGCAAGCTAATTAACATTGGTCGAACATTTTTTTTATATTCAAACCCATAGTTTGGTTTTACAATTGAAACCAAACAGTAAGCTTTATTACTTGGTACTTTTAAATGTCTATTTGCATGTTTTAGGATAATATCATCTAGAGTTTCCTCAATCCAACCACAAAGTTCAATTAGTGCTAATTTTGAGAAATAAATTGCTTTCTTCTGGCTTGTAGAATTATTATACAATTTATCTAGCTCAAATAAAGTTGAAGTAATGTAAGATTTGGCAATCATGTTAACTGAAAATCTCTATAGATTTATTTAACCGACCAATCACTTTATCCTTCTGTGCCAAACCCTCTTTTAGACTATCGACAGAAAATAATTCATCTTTTCGCAATGCCATGTAACGAGTAGACAATGCTTCATTTTCTTCTTTCTCAAGCAGTTCAATATTCACGGCAACTCCAACAAAAAGTGCTTCCGATGTAGCTTTACTTATCTTCGGTAAAGGATTAGTATTTAAGACCTTTTCATAAATCAAGTTAATTGTTCGCTCAAAGACTTGCCTAAACTTTTCAATATTTTCATCAGATGTTTTTTTGTAAGAATCCATAAATTCATTTAGGAATTTTGACAATCTTCCTTTGTAATTTTTCCGATTATAAGTAAACGACAAAAATCTTAAAATAAGTTCTTCGTTTGCAAAACGGTCTTTCTTTTCGATATCAACATCGAACAAAGAAATATAGTTGGGATACTTTACAGCCTGTCTCAAAAAAGAGTTAAAAATACCAGTGTAAATACAGTTTCTAATTTCTTGATTGGTTAATTTTGTTCCACCCGTATTAAGTCTATGAAAGATTGTAAACAAGTATTCCATATGACTTTTCTTTGCGTAATTGCATCTAAGTACTGTTATTGGTATAACTGTATTTTCAACCTTATTAAATAAATCAGGATATTTACTTTTAATAGTCAAATTACTTTTCCCTGATATTCTTTCATCAATATCATCAAGTTTTGAAAGTTTCCATTCCTTAGTCGGTTCTGTATCAAGAAATTTTACTGTACTTGCAATTCTTTGTAAACCATCAATAACATAACGTTCTTGAGTTTTATAGTCAAGACTTATACATAAACTTGGTATTGGCAGTTGTTTTACCAATGAATCAATTAGCCTAGTTTGCATTGTTGGAGACCAAACAATTTCGCGCTGAAAGTTGGGTTGTATCTCAAGCTGCCCTTCCTTATGCATACGTAATAAATCTGCACAAGAGCGTAACTCATTGAAAGCAACAATATCATCCGGAGGAACTTCAGTAAAATCATCCGTTTCTAATTGTTCATTTTCCA
>JAUVDE010000255.1 GCA_030595485.1 Draconibacterium sp. | reverse complement strand
ACTAATGCGGAATGTTGATGAGAAGCTTGGCAAGTTCAAATTTCTTGCAAACGACATTCTACTTAGCGTACCGCAGCTCGCACCGGTTTTTGTGCCGGTAAACAAACACGGTGGACACGCCCGTAAAGCTGCCCGGCTGCTATCGGAAGCATATAATGCTGACCAACAAATTTTGATTTTTCCATCGGGCTTGGCCTCTCGCGAAATAAAAGGGAAAGTTATTGATTTGGAGTGGAAAAAACATTTCATCACAAAATCAATTCAGCACAAACGAGATATTATTCCAGTTTTTATTAGCGGGCAAAATTCAAAACGATTTTACCGCATAGCAAGGTTCAGGAAATTTTTCAAAATAAAATGGAACCTGGAAATGTTTTACCTCGTTGATGAAACTATGAAACATAGAAATACGGACATTCACTTGCATTTTGGCAAACCAATTCCGTATTCTACTTTCGACCGTACAAAAACGCACCAACAGTGGGCTGAATGGGTAAAAGACAAGGTTTACAAGCTACCCAAAAACACAAGTTATTGAAATTAAACTGAATGATTCAACCAGCTTTCGCTGGATTTTTTTAATTTTGTATTCCATTTTTCTAAAGAATCGTAAATGAAAGATATTATAAAAGCTCTCCCAAGGGAAGAAATTTGCGCAGAACTTACGCAGGAGAAACTTCTTAGAAAAACCAACAAAGGAGGTAATGATATATATATCGTTACCGCACACAACTCTCCTGCAATCATGCATGAACTCGGCAGATTAAGGGAGATTACATTTCGTGAAGCAGGAGGTGGAACCGGAAAAGAAACGGACATCGACAATTACGATACGCAAGAAAATCCTTACAAACAGCTTATTGTTTGGGATCCTGATGCTAAAGAAATTCTTGGTGGCTACCGATACATGTTATGCAGCGAAGCGCCAAAGGATGAAAACGGTGTTCCGCTGATGGCTACGTCACGTGTATTTCACTTTTCGAAAGAATTTGTAGACAATCATCTTCCTTACACATTGGAACTTGGTCGTTCGTTTGTACAACCAACTTATCAATCGAGTAAAGCTGGCGCAAAAGCACTTTTTGCATTAGATAATTTATGGGATGGACTAGGCGCACTTACTGTCGACCATCCGGAAATGAAATATTTCTTTGGGAAAATTACCATGTACGAGCACTTCCATAGTGAAGCGCGAAACCTGATTCAATATTTCTTCTTAAAATATTTCAGAGATAAAGACAATCTTGTTTATCCAAAACATCCGGTTGAGTTTGACATTAATGAAAAGGAAATGCAAGAACTTTTTGTTGGTGAAAATTACAAAGAAGATTACAAAATTTTGGTTCAAAGCGTAAGAACATTTGGAGAAAATATTCCACCATTGGTTAATGCCTACATGAATTTATCACCATCGATGAAAACATTTGGCACCATTGACAATGAAAAATTTGGAAATGTACTTGAGACCGGAATTATTCTTACGATAAAAGATCTTTACGATGTAAAAGTTGATCGCCACATTGAAACCTATATAAAAGGGAAAGAAGAGGATGGCGAGTGGCCAGAGGTAGAATAATAAATTCGATACAAATAAATAAAAAGCTCAAAACTGAATGACAGTTTTGAGCTCTTTTCATTTATATCTCTTAGCAAACTAGTATGCTCTCTCGTCTTTACCTTCCACAAAATTAATAAACGAACCATTTACTACTCGGTTACCACCAGGTGTTGGATAATTTCCGGTAAAATACCAGTCACCTAAATCATTCGGACAAGCTTTGTGCAAGTTCTCAATGGATTGGTAAACAATTTCCACTTCAGCCTGGCAATCTTCCGGTTTTAAAAGCTCAGCAATTTTTGCAGAAACCTGTTCAGCTGTAAATGGTTTATAAATTTCCCGAACATAATTCACCATTTCCTCCTTTGGAAGATTTTCCTGGTCTTTACATTTCCTGTAAACCTCTTGAATCATGCCTTCTTTACCATGGTCTTTCAACAATGCAATAGCTGCACTAAATGCAATAAATTTATCCAATCGTGCCATGTCAATTCCATAGCAATCGGGGTACCGAATTTGTGGAGCCGATGAAACAACAATAATTTTCTTTGGCTTCAAGCGATCCAATATCTTCAGGATACTTTTTTGAAGTGTAGTACCACGCACAATCGAATCGTCGATTATCACCAAAGTATCTTCGTGGTTTTTAATTACACCATAAGTTACATCGTAAACGTGTGCCACCAAATCGTTGCGACTGGCATCGTCAGCAATAAAAGTACGCAGCTTAACATCCTTAATCGCAATTTTTTCAACACGAGGTTCAAATGAAATAATTCGCTTGATATCAGCATCGGTAAGTGAACCATTTTTTTGCTGAATCTGGTCAATTTTCCAATCAACCAACTCGCTTTTAATTCCTTCCACCATCCCGTAAAATGCAGTTTCTGCCGTATTCGGAATGAAAGAGAAAACGGTGTTCACATAATCGAAATCTACCGCTTTTAACACGATGGGAGCAAGTAAACGTCCTAACTCCTTACGCTCTTTGTAGATACTTTTATCACTACCGCGTGAGAAATAAATTCGCTCAAACGAACAAGATGTTCTTTTATGTGGAACACGAATCATTTCCTTAGTCATGGTACCATCTTTTTTGATGATGATACCTCCCCCCGGACCAATTTCTTTCACCGCATCGTGATGTACATCCATTACAGTTTGAATAACCGGACGCTCGGAAGCAACCACTATAATTTCATCGTCGGCGTAATAATGTACCGGGCGAATCCCCCAAGGGTCGCGAACAACAAAAGCATCGCCGTGACCTATTAAACCTGCCATGGCATAACCACCATCCCAGTCTTTTGAGGCACGTTCTAAAATATTTTGGATATCAAGATTTTTCTCGATTAATGGCGAAATTTCATTATTCTCACAACCTTCGTTCTTATATCTTCTAAAAAGCAGTTGATTTTCTTCATCCAAAAAATGTCCTACTTTTTCGAGAGCTGTTACTGTATCGGTATACGCCTTAGGGTGCTGCCCCAAACCAACCAAAACATCAAACAATTCGTCGGTATTGGTTAAGTTAAAGTTGCCGGCTAAAACCAGATTACGCGATTTCCAGTTATTTTGGCGCATTACCGGGTGGGTAAAATCAATACTGTTTTTACCGAAAGTTCCGTAACGCAAATGGCCTAAATACAACGAACCCGCAAAAGGGAAGTGTTTCTCAGCCCATTCCGGGTCATTAATGTCAATATTGTTGCGCTTCGCTTTTTTAAGCGGTTTATTCACCTTGTCGAAAATATCCTTTATTGGATTTTGCTCCACTGAGCGATGGCGGCTCATATAAGGATTTCCCGGTTCAAGGTCGCTCTTCACACAACAAATTCCGGCTCCATCTTGTCCACGATTGTGCTGTTTCTCCATAAGAAGATACAACTTATTAAGCCCGTATTTCCATGTACCGTACTTTTCGTGATAATAAGAAAGTGGTTTTAATAATCGAATTAATGCAATGCCACACTCGTGCTTAATCTGGTCGCTCATATTTATTTTGTTTCAGCAATGGGAAATCTATTACATCCGGAACGACAAAGGCCGTTGGATAATCTTGTTGAATTGTTTTGTACAGTTTCCAGGCTTCGTTCTTGGTTCTAAAATCGCCAACTCGAACCCTGAAATTGGGGGCTACAAACTTCACATGAACAGCGTGTTCGGGATATTCGGTAAGGAAATCGGTTTTAGTACTCAAGGCTTTTCTTTTTGCATCCATTTGCGAGCTAAAGAAAATTTCTACCCGAAAACCATTCATTCCCTCCATGTTATCGTTTTTCTCAATATGCCATTTCAGCATTTTATCAAGACGAGGGTCACGGTTTATTTCCTTATTTTCAAGTATATCAATGCGTGTGGAATCGGCAGGTAATTCTTCAGGAAAGACATCCTGTGCAAAAAGCAAATTACCGCTAAAGAGACCAACTAAAACCAGAAAAAGAATTCTCATTATTCCCTTTTTATTGAGTGCGCAAATATAGTTATAAAACATATAAAACAAGAACACTTTTATTGCAATAGCATTGCCTTAATCATTCGGTAATACGGAAGAGACTGGTTCCAAATTCATTACCCCTTGAAAAAAACAACAGCCTTTTTCTTTCGTGAAAAAGAGAATATATTTGGACTTTTAAAAAAAGATTGATTATGGGAAAGTTAGTTGACGAATTTAATGTCTATCGTTCGAAAATGAATGACAAGATTTTAAGCTCAGACAATAAGGTAATGAAGCGCATTTATGGACTTGACACCTTAACCTATCAGGAAGGTGTATTAAGTACAAAAGTGAAGGAGATGCTGGGTTTGGCAACATCAATGGTACTTCGTTGCGACGATTGCGTAAAGTATCATCTCGAGAAATGTCACAAGCTAGGAGTTACTACCGACGAAATGTTTGAAATTTTAAGCGTAGCCAATGTGGTGGGTGGAAGCATTTGTATTCCGCACACCCGAAGAGCAGTTGAATACTGGGAAGAGTTAAACAATTTGCAGGTTTCGTAAACAATTTGGATTTTTATTGTTATTATTATGACAATAAAACATGTAACTATGAGTAAAATTTACGCCATAACCTCCACTGGCAAAACTGAAAAATCGTTTCTTGATGTTCGCTTTGGGAAGTGTGAAAACATTGTAATCTTCGATGCTGAAAAAAATCAATATTCAATTGCGGAGAACCAATTTATTAAGGAAAAACACAGTGGAATAAAACTGGTTGAGTATTTAAAAAGCCAGGGCGTTACAGCCATTATTACCGGCGAAGTTGGCCCAATGGTTAGTACTCAGCTCGAAAAAGAAAAATTTCAGCTTGTTTTATTAAGCGAGGAACGTATTAAGATTGATGAAATAATGGACCGAATTAGCACTTAATAAATTTCATTATTAATAAAAGGAATTAATGCAAGCTGAACCGCCTGTTTATAAAGTTCAGTGCGATCTACCTGATTGTTTGTCAAAATTCCTACGGCCCCCGATTTCTGCTTCGAATTTTCTTTTTTGAATAAAATATCGTTAGCCACACCTAGCTCATAACCATCCTCAATTAAAGCGGCAACCTTTGGTGGCAACTGAAAACTTGTTGTCCTCGACTCGCCATATTTATCCAGGCTTCTAATCACAATCCAGGCAAAAGCGGTTAAACCATTTTCTTCAGCTTCAATTCCTCCTTCAATTCCCACCCAATAATCCGCCTCCGTATATTTTTGTTTCGCATTTTCAACCCGATTCCTGGCACCCTTCAACGTTTCCGTATTACTCATGGGTTGATCCGACACTTCCGATTCAACATTAACCCCTTCAATTTCAACACTCGGAAAATAACTTTTGAAACCTAAAAGTACAGCCTTAATTTTTACCGGATTTTTTGATGCAACAATAATCTTCATTAAAAATATTTTGGATGAATTTAGACATTTCTAAAGAATTACTATTTTC
>JAUVDE010000364.1 GCA_030595485.1 Draconibacterium sp. | reverse complement strand
TATTTTACTACCCTATTAAACCTGGCTGGAGTTGAACACCAAAGTAACGATGGAGAAAACCTAATGCCAATTTTAACTGAAAACAAAACAATAAACAGAGATGAGCTATTTTGGCATTACCCGCACTACCACGGTAGTGCTTGGAAACCCGGTTCAGCTTTGCGAAAAGGAGATTGGAAATTGGTTTTGCATTACGAAGACAATCGAGTTGAACTGTTTAACCTTGCCAATGACTTGGGCGAAACAACAAACCTTGCTGAAGAATATCCGGATAAAGTAAAAGATCTTAAAGCTATTCTGGATGAGAAGCTAAAGGATTCGAATGCCAAATTTCCGATTAAAAATCCGGATTACATGCCACGAGATTAATCTTAGTTCGAGTCAGTATTTTTAATACAGAACCTTCCCTTTCGTTTTTACAAGAAGTACCTTACTTATTTTGTCGGGTTTTACCGAAGATGTGTGAACTTGCAATTCACCTTTAGAAAACCGCCATGCAAAATGATGATTGGGCTGCGATTGTAAATAAATATCGGTAACCTTCAGCCTCAATCCCGAGATATTTAACATCCCGCTGGTGGGCCAATCGGCAATCACTAAAGACAAATACCTATTCCCATCTTTTTCTTTTAGCGTGCATTGTCCCCACACCATTTCGAGGTTTTGCCCCACCTCCAATTCATTATTAAATTTTAGAGAATCTGACTTTTGGGAACATGAAAAAAGCATTATTGCTAATCCCATAACAAGTAGTAATCTTTTCATGGCTCACTTTTAATGTAACTCTACTTTACTTGTCCATAAAGTTATGGATTAGTTACATACAAAGCCAATAAAATATCAAGTTCAAATAATACAAAGTCTCAACAACGCCCTTTGGCACAAGGACTATTCGTAATGAAAAAGCCCATAAACGCTCCAATAACTATACTTTGAATAATATCTTTCCGAGGCATTTTATCCATAAACATACCGTCTGTTAAAAAGAAGAACAGAAAGCCGATAACAGCACCACCTAGTGTATAAATCACTGTTCTTTTGAAACGAGGATTTGCTAGTTTCTGTTTAATCCAACTTCCCTCGGACTCTATCTCTAGTTTTTTAAATTCCATAAAATCCTATTCGGTTTTTGCCAAAATATGTTCTTCCCACTGTATTTTGTTCAATTCAAAAATCAATGAATCACGAAGTCCATTGTATCTTTCAATATGCACCGAATCAACCGGAGCTACCGGGTCGGCCTTCATTTTTAACGGGTCAATGGGTTTGCCGTTAAAATGTACGCGAAAATCGAGGTGAGGCCCTGTAGACAAACCGGTTGAACCTACATATGCAATAGTCTGTCCTTGTCTTACACGAGTTCCAGTTGAAATTCCTTTGGCGTAGCGCGACAAATGCATATAGGTTGTGGTATAAGCCGAGTTATGCTTCACCTTTAAGTAATAACCACCACCCCGTTTTTGGTATGCCTTCGCAACTACTACGCCATCACCTATACTCATTACTTCTGTTCCGGTTGGTGCTGCATAATCAACCCCATGATGCGGACGTCGAATACGTAAAACCGGATGCATACGACCATGCGAAAAACGGGAACTGATACGATAATAATCTAATGGAGCTTTTAGAAATGTTTTTCTCAGACTGTTTCCTTTTTCATCAAAATAGTCCCAAAGGCTGTCTTGTTCAAATCGAAATGCATAGTTTTCTTCGCCATAATGGTCGAATTGGATAGCATGAATTTCGCCAAGGCCAATGGACACTGAATCCACATACTGTTCATCGTAAATCACACGATAACGATCACCTTTTTGTATCCCAAAAAAGTCTATCGTCCATGCAAATATTTTCGAAATTTCAAAGGCAAGCATCGGATCCTGCTCATTGTCAACCATAGCATTCCACAGCGACGACTCGACAACACCATGAGCAGTTTGTACTCGAGTATGAACTTCCTTTTGTCCCTGATAAATTCCTAAAGTATCGGTTAATTCAAAAATGGTGTATTCAACTGCCGAATTTTCGTACACAAAATACTTAGCCTCATGAATCGAATCGTTAGTAGAAAAAACAGAAAAGTTCTCGCCACTTCTAATTTTTCGTACATCGAAAATGGAACGCGACTTTTTGGCAATTTTATCGATGGTACCCATTCCTACCCCACGTGCATTTAATATTTGACTGAGGTATTGATTATTTTTTACTTTTCCTGTTTCAATAACAAATGAATCGATAGGCAGACCATATCTCAAAACCGGTGCCTTTTCAACAACTAATGTATCCAAAGCATTCGATTCTATATTCTTTTCTGTTTTAGGTTTACACGAGAAAAACTGACTCATCACAACAATAAGTCCCATCCCCACAACAATCAATTTAAAGTTTCTCTTCATCCTAACTTTCTTCATAAGCGGCAAAAATAAGAAAACTAAATTCATTGTAGGTTTAGTATGTGTACTTCAAAAGAAAAATTTAGACAAAATTGGAGAGATTTCTACTATTTTGGATAAAGCACCAACTATCAACTACGAAAAAACAAATAAATTCCAACTACCAATTTTCAAAAAGTTAGAGAATTGATGGCTGAATTTTGGAGCTTATTTGAGATTTGGTTCTTGTAGTTTGGAATTTGCCTTCTATTACAGCTTCAGCTTTTCAAATCCTTGTCCGTAAACCCCCATAACACTTCCCATCGAAATAAATGCATCTGGATCTATTTGTTTAATCTTACGAAAAATAGCACCTGTTTCTTTTTTGCGAACCACCGACATTATCACTTTAGTTTCTTCTTTAGTATACCATCCCGAACCGTCTAAAAGCGTAACGCCTCGAATAGCTTCGTTATTGATGAATTCAGCAATTTTTTCGTGTTCTTTTGAAATAATAAACATCTGTGCCGAGCGGTTGGCACCACTCAAAAACGAATCGAGCGTGTACGAAACTACCCACATAACTACAAAACCATAAACCAGCTTTTCAACCGATTGCGAAACAAAATAAATTGATGCAATAATTACAACATCGCAAATCATAATTACGCGCCCCGGGCTTACATTTCGATACTTATTTACAATCATGGCAATAATATCGGTTCCTCCTGTACTTCCGCCCCTCGAGAACACAATGCCCAAACCAATGCCACTCATCATTCCACCAAGCACCGAAGAAAGAAACATATCGTCAACTAGCGGCTCGGTAATTAAGTCTTGAGCAACAGCAAAAATTACGGTTACAACCAGAATGCAATAAATGGTTTTTACACCAAAGTTGGCTCCTAATACTTTTATGGCTATCAGTACCAAAAAAATGTTTATGCCAAGATAAGTAATACTTACAGGCACCTTGCTGGCATAAAAAACAACTGCGGCCACACCACTAATTCCTCCACCGGCAATTTCGGCCGGAATAATAAACAAGACCCACGCCATTGCAAACAAAAACAGGCCAAAGGTCATGATGATATAATCCTGTAATACGCGTTTAATTTTGGTATTTTGCAAAAACATTCCGGTAATCATTTCAACTCAATTTTTAGTGCGTTAATTTGCCGCAAATGAACAAAGCTAAACGCAAATTATTTGTGATGTTTGTCAGGGAAAATACGTTTTGTAAAAAAATAAAAATCATAAAAAAAGGACAGCCAATTGACCATCCTTTTTAAGTATGTTTTTTACTGTGCCTACCCTACAGCCACATTAATAATTTTCTTCGGTACAAAAATAAATTTCCGTACGGTTTTACCTTCCAGCCACTTTGCCGAACGCTCATCTTCGAGCACTGTTTTTTCAATTTCATCTTTTGG
>JAUVDE010000352.1 GCA_030595485.1 Draconibacterium sp. | reverse complement strand
AGCTTTTTCAGGGTCAGCATCGAAACTCATTTGTAAAGTTTTGCGTGCTGTTGGGTATTGGCGCGACGATGCTCCAACTCGAACACCATAAGTTCCACCTTCTTTTTCACGAATCTCTTCCGTATAACGCAAGTCAAGAATTCCTTTTAACACATTGGCTTCAATGTTGCTGGTAGGCGTGTATTCCATGTTTTTACGAACAAAAACATTAACGTTAGCTTTTTCCGTTTCTAAAGGAACCTGAATTTTCTTAACAGTTTTGCCCTTTGGCATATTAACTTTATGGTCAACCCAGTTTTCTTCGCGCAATTTATCAGTAAGCGAACCAATGTATTTGGCTACCATTTCTTTTGCTACTACTTCTTCAATATTACCTACAATAAAGAAAGTAAAGTCGCCAATGTCGGTAAAACGATCATTGTACAGTTCTTCCATTTTTTCAAACGAAATCTCGTCGAACATAGTTGCCGACATTAGTTTTGTACGCTCGCTGTAGTTCGATACAATCATATTTGTTGAGTCGCTCATTATCTTCTTTGGATTGTTAGCCATGTTTGATAAAAAGGCTACGTAACGACTTTTTAATGCATTGTATGCTTCTGCATCGAAACGAGGATTTGAAAACTGTAGATACAATAACTGCATCATAGTTTCGAAATCTTTTGGAGTAGAGCTTCCGTTAAAACCTTCACTTAAGTTGCTTAAACTAATTGATAAACCAACTTTTTTACCGGTAAGCATCTTTTTTAAGGCAATTGCATCAAACTCACCAACACCAAAAGCATCCATAAACTGTGTAATCATACCGGCTGTTTGCAAGTCGGCCTCGTCAAACATCGATGTTCCACCCGGGCTATAAGCTTTTAAACTTACCTGGTCTTTTTCGTAAGCAGCATGTTTGTATACCACGGTTGCATTGTTCGAAAGTTTCCATTCAACAGCATCCAATTCTTCCAGTTTTTTAGTTGAAACGATGCTTGATCCAGCCAATTCACCTTCAATTAATGAAGCTGCTTCAGCAGTATCTTCGTACGGTGCAATTTCCGATTTCTCAACTTCAGCAAGAATTGCCATTGTTTCGGCTTCGGTTAAATGTTTAGCTCCTTCGGCAGGACCGGTAATTAGAATTACACGGTTTTTATCAACTAACATATCTTTGGCCATTTTATTAACATCGGCCAGTGTAATAGTTTCTAATATAGCTTGTCCAAACTGCCAGTCGAATTCAGCATCAGTTAAAG
Source organism: Draconibacterium sp. (assembly GCA_030595485.1). Classification (GTDB taxonomy): domain Bacteria; phylum Bacteroidota; class Bacteroidia; order Bacteroidales; family Prolixibacteraceae; genus Draconibacterium. Next base: position 2,719 of record JAUVDE010000352.1, on the reverse strand, counting down.
GTTCGCCTTGAAGAAAATAGCTTTTAATGCCGCTTACATATTGGTCGTTGCTAATTTTATCGCGTTGTTTGTACGCACTTTCCATCGAGGTAAGTAGGTTTATTTTTGCACGGTTTAATTCACCTTCGGTAAAACCATGGCGAACAACACGTTGAGCTTCGGTATAAATGGCTTTTAAACCTTCATCTTCTTTGTTCGGATTTGCAGTGGAAGTAATAAATGCACCATCGTAACCGCGCACAAAACCACCAATTGAAACACCGCCAGTAATAAATGGAGGATTTCCTTTTTGCAATAATTCTGCAACACGATCATTTGTCATCTGATTAAACAGATTGGCTACAAAATCTTCGCGTAAATAAGCAATGTTTTTATCGGCTGGCGCGGTAGCTTTGTGTTTAATCATTATCTGAATCGACGAGTTTGTTGCTTCTTTATCAGTAGCCAATACAAATTTTGTTTCGTCGTGTTCCGGAATTTCAAAATCAGGTCGTGGTGTTGCATTTTCCACCGCCGGAATTTTCGAGAACATCTCTTTTACCTTTGCTTCAATCTGGTCAACATCTACATCACCTACAATGGCAATGGCTTGCAAATCGGTTCGGTACCAGTCGTGGTAAAATTTACGAAGTGTTTCAGGATCGAAGTTTTTAATAATATCCAAATCGCCAATAACATCTCGTTCTGCCCATTTCGAACCTTCAAAAACAACCGGAAACCAAATGCTACGCATTCTAAAACTAGCATTACGTCGTGTTCTCCATTCTTCCGAGATAACACCACGTTCGGCATCAATTTCTTTGTCGGATAACTCCAGGTAGTTCGACCAATCGTTAAGTACCAAAAGGCACGAATCGATTAAACCTTCTCTGGTTGAAGGAACATCGCTTAAGTTATAAACGGTTTCGCTAAACGAGGTGTAAGCATTAATGTTTCGTCCGAAAGCCACACCATTTTTTTGTAAGTAATCAAGAAAACCTTTTTCAGGATAGTGTTTGGTACCGTTAAAAGCCATGTGCTCTAAAAAGTGAGCTAAACCATTTTGGTTATCTTCTTCTAACAAAGCACCAACATTTTGAATCATGTAAAAACTAACGCGTTCTTTGGGCTCTTCGTTATGACGAATAAAATAAGTCATTCCGTTTTCTAATTTACCCATTCTAACCGCTGCGTCAACCGGAACAGGTTGGTCTAACATTCCTTGTGCCAAGGAAATAAATGGAGCAATACAAAAGATTGCCAGCCAAGTAAAAGCTTTTCTCATTTTTAAAAATTTAATTGCATTTAATTGCGATACATATTATGGTTAAACATTTATTGCTAAGTGAGTATTATTATGACACTCAAAATTACACTTAGGGTGAAGTTTTTGGTTACGAATTTAAGCGAATACCTAGGATTGACCTCATAATCACGAATTTTTTAAATATTTTTAGGGGAATAAACCTGAGGATATGAATTATAAGGATATAATTTTTTGGAATGTTGATACCCAATTTGATTTTGTTGACACTAAAGGGAAACTATATGTTTCGGGTGCTGAGTTACTAAAACCCATTTGGCAGGAAATAACAAAACTGGCAGCTGATAAAAATATAAAAGTGGTGAACACTGCCGATTTCCATTACTCAAATTCTGCAGAGCTTTCGGACAATCCCGATTTTGTTTCCACTTTCCCGCAACATTGTATGGCAAATACCCCCGGAGCCGATTATGTGGCCGAAACCCAACCCGACAATCCTGCTGTTTTCGAATGGGATAAACAGTACCTTACTTTAGATGAAGTAAATACCAAACGAAATATTGTACTCCGAAAAGATGCGTTTGATGTGTTTGTTGGAAACCCACATACCGAATCAATTGTAGAAATTTTAGCTCCAAAAACAGTTGTGGTTTATGGGGTAACTACCAATGTTTGTGTAAAAGCTGCGGTTGATGGTTTGGCAACACGTGTCGACAAAGTATATGTAATTGAGGATGCCATTAAAGAATTACCCAATATTCCTTTACCTTTTGATAATTGGAAAAAACTGGGTGTTGAAATGATAAAGTTTAAGGAGCTATTGAAAATGTTTTGATATTAATGTATCCTGTCATCTCGAAGGAAGAATGACTGAGAGATCTGTGGTTCAACGCTACAGATTTCTCCTTGTATACTCGTCGAAATGACAGCAAATATCGACACAAAAAAAGCCGCTCCAATTTCTGAAACGGCTTTTTTTTTTAACTGGCCACTGAGACTGCGACAGTAAACTAGTGCTTCAATTTATGAATTGATGCACTAAGTCTTATTCAGCACACTCTTGGCAAGCCAAATAAATTCCTTCAAACATTTCTTTTACATCGCTTGCAGCAACTGCCGAGTAAGCAACTCTAAGCACGTTACCTAAAGCAATTAAACCAATGCTATATTTTTCAATTAATACTTTGCGAACTTTGTCGGCTTTTATGTTATCGCTTAATGCAATACACATAAAATAACCCGAATTATACGGAATAGCTTCAAAATAAGTTTTGTATTTATCTTCAACTAAAGCCTCTTTTACAGCGTCGTAACGCGTTTGCATTATTTTATATTTAGCTTCTTTTTGCTGAGTATATTCTGGGCTCTCAAAAGCCGTTAATAATAACGATTGCGAAATATTGGCAGCATTCGAAATATTACCACGAATAGCTCCTGCGGTTTTGGCTTCAAGCGCACCATACAATGCTGCTTCGC
>JAUVDE010000443.1 GCA_030595485.1 Draconibacterium sp. | reverse complement strand
CTGGTATCCCGACAATTGAAAGCTTGATAATCATATGATTGTCAGGCTTTTTTGTTTTATACATTGCTAGTATAAGTTGGAATTCATTCATAGTTTACGGTAGCGTCCACTTTAGTGTGTCTACTCAGTCCGTTTAAACAAAAGCTGGGCCTTTAAGGTAAAAAGCACAACCAAACTGACTACAAGCGATTTTTGGAATTTAAAGATCAAACCAAAAACCACACTATTTCGGTCACTGGTTTTGTGAAAATGGGTGACAGAAAAGAATAAACCCCATTCAAACTTTGTGCAATCGTCTCTTAAAAAGTCAGCATTAATTTTATTTACTTTGTACCATGGATTTATTGCTTGTTTTCGATTATATCGGAACCTTTGTTTTTGCCATTAGCGGCACTTTAACAGCAGCCGAAAAACGCCTCGATTTTTTTGGTGCTACAGTTATTGGTTTTGTTACTGCAGTAGGTGGTGGTACACTCCGCGATATGATGCTGGGCGACCTTCCGGTGGCATGGATGCAAAACCTTAATTATTTTTGGTTGATTATTGCCGGTGTAGCAGTTACTATCATTTTCCGAAAACATGTGATGCAGCTTAAACGCACTCTGTTTTTATTCGACACCATTGGTATTGCCGTATTTACCATACTCGGCCTAAAAAAGGCACTTTTACTAAATATCGATCCGCCATTGGCAGTAATGATGGGACTTTCGTCGGCAGTGGTTGGTGGTGTAATTCGTGATACACTTTGTAACGAAGTACCGCTTATTTTCCATCGCGAAATATATGCAACCGCTTGTATTGCCGGAGCATTGATTTATCTACTACTAAACTATTTGGGTGTTCCTGAAGCCATTTGCGAACTCTCAACCGTTGTAAGTATTATTGCTATTCGGATAGTAGTCGTTCGTTTTAATATTGCTTTGCCTCGCTTGATAATGAAGGAATAGAAAAAGGCCCGGAATTTCCGAGCCTTTCAAAATATCTAAAGTCTTTATTTTACTTTTTCAACGAGTGCAAACCACACTCTTTACCCGAGCCTTGCTCCCACCACCAAAATCAAAAAGTTATATCAAGCTGTCTTGCAGCCTGTTATGAGGGTTGAGAAAATCATTCTTAAACAATTCTAAAACATTATTTTTTACTGGTGGTTTAGACCAGACCCAAACTTTATTTGGAGGATTCTTTTTTCTTTCTAAAAATACGTTTCCAAAAAGACAATTTAGCATCAGTATTATTGAGAGTAGAATCAGTATTATTTTCGAATATTTCCAATAAATTCATTTCATTATTAAGATCAAGTACAATACTCCCCTCTTTTTTTGTTCGCATTTTTTCAAAATCGTTGCTTATTGAATATTTTGGTTGGGCAGCAATTTGGGCTACAATTTTAAACTGTTCCTTGATCTCTTTTCGCAATGGATGAATTATTGCAAAATTTATAACAAATAATGTAATTAAAGCAATTCCAATGTTCTCAATAGTGTTCCAAATTCGTGGTGCCATTTTCGTTTTATTTTATTGTTCGTCGTAAAAGTTTGCCATATTTATCAATAAACATTTGCCCATTCAGGCAATAGTCTGCAATGGCAGCGATGTTTTGTTTACTTCGTATCTTTTTATAAAACCCTTGCCCTTCTCTTGAACCGGCAGCGTTGGTATTTCCTTCAAGTGTGTAGTAATTGTTGTTGTCCTGACCAATAATCAATACAATATGCCCATATCTTCCAAGACGGTTATAATAAATTGCCCCAACCATTCCGGGTTGAATAACAAACAATTTCTCTCCCCACTCTTTTTTCCAAACCACATTTTGCGTAAACCAGTTTACGACTCTAGCAGAATGTGGAGCCGGAATATTTGCATTATCGTGGATTTCGGCCATGCAAGCTGCGCACCAAGGGTAACCTTTGTTTCCCGGTAATCCGCAAAGCTGCATTGCTTTTGTAATCATGGGGTGGTCATTGTTCCCTGTGATTTCTTCAATACCATTCCACCTATTTGTTGACTTCAACAAAATGATTGAAGATCCCTGGCGATCTTTTGTAATGCGAAGTTCTCTTTTTACATCGCTTCCAGAATAATAACCAGTCCCAAAAAGAGGATTGCACGTTGCAACCAGGAGAATAAAAATTTGTAGAATTCTGGCAGTTCGTTCCATGCGTTATTCTTGTTTTTCATTAATCCATGTTTATATGCTTCGGGGTATTGTACCATGTGTACAATACGCGAAATTCCCAAAGCAAAAAGGAAAATAACTGTTCCCGGAACTATCTTCCCTATTTTCTCCGGTGTCATTGAGAACAGACCAAGGAATGAGCTGATATAATTGTAGCAAACAGCTATAATTAATGCAAGAGGAATTGTCCACAAATCGGATAGTTTACCCAATAGTTTTTTCATTATTTTCACTTTTTGTTTTTAACTTCCTGTAAATCCAGTTACAGAAGAATTTGGCTAACCATGCAACAATACCACCTAAAAAGGCAATAATTAGCGAGTATAATATACTTTGAAAAGATTCCCATGAAATGAATCCTAATACAAAGCCAAATAAAGGAGTGAATGCCCTGTCGTTCATATAAAATATTTGTTCAAATGTAATGCTGCAGTGGTTCGAATGAAAGGACAGAAATAGTTATGGAATAAGTTTTAACGGTTTAGATGTCCATGTAGAACCATTATGGTATTTAAGTGGTTTTGTTGTCCAAATACTTCCATTATGATATTTAAGGTTTTTTGCAGTCCAAACAGAAGGAGGAATCAAACTCAATGTATTCCACCAAATGTCAGGCGTAGCGGTTTCATCTATAAAGGCGTAGTCTAGTTCGGTGGGGTCACTTATTGTACCATATATTACATCAATATATATTATG
>JAUVDE010000219.1 GCA_030595485.1 Draconibacterium sp. | reverse complement strand
TGCTTTACAGTTTCATAATCCAAATGATCCCAATGGTCGTGTGTTATCACCAGAAAATCAATATTGGGCATATCATCAACACCGTAAACATCGGTTCCGTCAAAAGCTTTTACCGAAAAAGAAAAAGGCGATGCATTCCCGCAAAAAACAGGGTCAACTAGCACGGTTTTTCCACCAACTTTCAACAAGTACGACGAGTGCCCAAACCATACCAATACATCTTTATCGGCTGGTAATTCTTTCAAATTGATTTTAACAGAAGGGATTTTTACCAGTGGCTTTTTATTCGTTGCAGCATTGTACTCTTTTACCATCGACCAAATACCATTTTCATTGGTCATCTGTGGGGTTTCACTTAGGTTCTTGAATATTCCGTTATGATAGTGTGGTGAATTAATTACACGCTCCAAGCGAGCGCCTGTTGGAATTCTACCAAACTTTGGCAGTTTCATATATACAGCAACAGCTACAACCATTACTATAATAATTACAGCAGTTATCATTACAATCTTTTGTTTCATTTAAAAATAATAGTGGTTTAACTTGGCAAAACATGTCATTTTCTTAGTGTAGAACACAAGTTCTCAGCTAAAGTTTTAATCCTTTAACATTTTAAAACAGTCAAATTAAACTTTCCTGTTGCAAATTGTTATCGTTGTCCTTCATTTTGAAATAACGACGTAATAAAACTTTTTTCAAATCGCGTACAATCACCTGGTGTGCAATAATTTCAATATGAGAATAATGTGGAAGTTCTTGCTGGGCTTTGTAGATTTCACGGTCGGTAATATCCACCTGATACAGCACAGAAAGTAGTAAATCGTAGTTTCGCTCAACTAACAATGTTATTTGCTCAATTAACTGCTTGTGCAACTCGTCGTATGCAGTATCAATATTACCCGAAAAAGTTATTTCTACACCAAACATTCCAAAATCTTTCATGATTTGCTCGGCAGTTTGTTGTACAATGTCAGCTTGACTTAAATGACTTGAGACATTGGTATTATTTATTTGTGGCAGGTTCATTTCCATATTTTTATCAAAACTACCTTAAAATTCTTTTACCACAATTATAGCACAAAAGAAAAAGCTTCTTAAATTTATAACATGAATACAATGGAAAGAAAGCAACACTGGGAAAAAGTTTTTCGTACTAAAGATACTTCACAAGTGAGCTGGCACCAACAGGAACCGAGCACTTCGCTCCGATTAATCGAGGAACTACATTTGCCCAAAACAGCAAATATTATCGAGGTTGGCTCGGGAGATAGCCTGCTAGGCCATTATTTAATTGAAAAAGGATATTCGAAAATTACTCTGCTTGATATTTCTGAAAAAGCATTAGAAACCATAAAATATCGTTTGCAAGAAAGAGCTGACAAAATTGCTTTTTGTGCTGCTGACATTACACAATTTACCACGAATGAGAAATATGATGTTTGGCACGACCGAGCTGTTTTTCATTTTTTAACGTCGAGAAAAGACATCAATAATTACCTTAAAAATGCTGCTTTGTGTTTAAACAAAAATGCTTATTTAATTATTGGCACCTTCTCGAATAAAGGGCCAGATATGTGCAGCGGCCTAAATATTCAACGATATTCAGAAGACAAATTATGCCATTTGGTTAAAGACAATTTCAAAAAGGTTAAATGCTTTACCGAAAATCATACTACACCATCGGGCAGTGTTCAAAATTTTCTGTTTTGTGTCTTCCAACGAAATTAATCTGGAACTTATTCAATACAATTCACTACTTTTAAAACTTATCTATAATCAAAATAAACCATGAGAAAATTTATTTATGCTGTAATTTTTATGCTAGCTGTATTTACCACAACAGCTCAAAGTGAGTTTAGTCACCCCGGAATTTTTGTTGGTAATGTAGTTGAAGACCTCGACAAATCGGTGAAGTTTTACACCGAAGTTATTGGAATGATAAAAACCGGAGAGTTTTCAGTTCCGGCGGCTAAATGTAAAGAACTTGGACTAACCGATAAATACGATTTAAATGTTACTGTATTAAAATTAGAGGATAGCCCCAATGCAACCGAGGGGAAATTAATGAGTGTTGGAACAAAGTCGAAACATCCGAAACAAAAGTGGATGACCGATGATACAGGCATGCAGTACACTACAATTCTGGTAAAACATTTAGACCCATTTATTGAGCGTTGTAAAAAACACAATGTAAAAATACTTAGCGACACGCCATCGAAACTGGCCGAAAACCGTTTCTTTATTTTAGTGCAGGATCCTGACGGAACATTTATTGAGTTAATTGGACCTCGTTAGGAATTAGTGAATTGGGACTGACATTTTGAGTTGCAATTAATAAATCTCCTCTTAAAAACGTTTTCTAAATTCTCAGCAAACTCAACACATATACAACTCAACAACAAGTACTTAAAGCGAGTTGTTATTTGGAATAGACTTGTGCTATTTCGTGGCAATTAATTTTTATCTAACTTCGAACTGATTTTTAAAACATTCGGAAATTGAATTCTAAAATAAAAGATAAAAAAGAAGTTGCTTACAGAACATTAACGCTGGGCGAAGAATTATTTAACAGCATTACACACGGCATAGGAACTTTGCTGAGTATTGCAGCACTTGTACTTTTGGTTGTTTTTGCAGCCATTAAAGGAAATGCCTGGCATGTGGTAAGTTTTAGCATTTTCGGAACTAGTTTGGTATTGCTTTATTTATCATCGACACTTTACCATAGTTTTAGCAAAGAGAAAATTAAAAACCTATTTGTTCGATTCGACCACGCTGCCATATTTTTACTAATTGCCGGTACTTACACACCATTTCTTTTAACTGCTTTGCGCGGTGCTTTGGGATGGACCTTATTTGGTATTATTTGGGCTGTTGCAATTGCAGGTGTTGTTATTCGATCGATTTATCTAACTCGTTTCAGAAAACTAATGGTTGGTTTGTACCTTGGCATGGGGTGGATGTTTGTAGTTGCCATTGGCCCACTGATGAAGAACCTGCCCGGCATAAGCGTATTGTTTCTTTTTCTTGGCGGACTAATGTATTCAATTGGTGTTGTTTTTTATGCCTGGCGCAATCTGAAATACGGACACGGCATTTGGCATCTTTTTGTTTTAGCCGGAAGTATTATGCATTTCTTTTCAGTGATATATTCCTTAAATTAAATTTCAAAAATCATAAATAATTGATTTAACTCAACTGTTTAAAACGCAAATAAGCGCTTTCCCAATCCAGTTGTGGTGAAGACAAATACTCTATAATATCAAACGAATTCTTTATTACTTCTCTAATTTCAGCTAATGAATTAACTGCGCCAACTGCTTTAGCCTGCATCATTAAATTCCCAGTCGCTGTAGCTTCAGTTGGTCCTGCAAATACAGGAATTCCGAGCGCATCTGCTGTCAACTGGTTCATCATTTTATTATGGGCTCCCCCTCCAATTATATGCAACCTCTCGATTGGTTTTCCGGTGACCGTTTCAATTTGCTGTATGGTAAATTTGTATTTCAAAACCAAACTATCGTATATACAGCGAGCAATTTCACCCTTTGTTTCGGGAATTGTTTGATTTGAATTTTTGCAATATTCCTGAATTGCTTTGGGCATATCTCCCGGATTTAGGAACATCTGATTATCAGGATTTATAAAACATTGGAATGGAATCACGTCTTTGCTTAAATCAACAATTTCCGACCATTCTAAAATCTGTTCTTTGTCCCAAATTCGCTTGCATTCCTGAATTAACCACATTCCCATAATATTTTTCAGAAACCGTGTTGTGCCATCTACTCCACCCTCGTTAGTGAAATTCATTTCCAGCGTTTGTTCCGAAACTAAAGGAACTGTGCTTTCAATTCCCAATAAAGACCATGTTCCTGAACTTAAATAAGCCCAGTTTTCACCATCAGTAGGTACCGATGCAATGGCCGAAGCTGTATCGTGCGAAGCAACAGCAATACATGGAATTTCCATACTTCCGGTTTCTTCCTGTATCTCCGGTAAAATCTTTCCAACCTCAGTTCCGGGTTGAATAATTTCCTCTACCAGTTCGCTTGAAATTTCTGCCGCATCAAACAATATCGGTTCCCATTCGGCTTTACCAGGTTTTACAAGCTGCGAAGTACTGGCAATTGTATACTCGTTTTTCTTTACACCGGTAAACAAGTAATTTAAAGTATCAGGAGTAAAAAGTAAACTCTCGGCAATATTCAGGCGCGAGTGTTTTTCCTTTTTCGATGCAAACAACTGAAACAGTGTATTAAACTGCATAAACTGAATGCCGGAAAGCAAATAGGTTTCATTTTTTGCAAGCACTTTAAAAAAGTCATTTATCGCAGTGTCCGTTCTATGGTCGCGATAAGCAAAAGGCAAACCTATTAATTGCCCCGACTTTGATACAAGCGAATAATCTACTCCCCAAGTATCCACACCAATCGATTCAGGCTGAATTCCATGTTCTGATACGCACTTTTTCAGTCCTGTTTTTAATTCATCAAAAAGACTGTATATATTCCAATAATAACTTCCATGAATTCGGGTCATTTGGTTTTTAAACCTATGCACTTCGGCTAAAGTAAGTTTTCCATTCTCTAAAGTTCCAAGTATTGCCCTTCCGCTTGAAGCACCAAGGTCGAAGGCTAAAAAATAGTTCTTGCTCATTAACGTTTCCAGTTTTAATTCAGTTTACAAAATAATACTTTTAAATGAATTTGTGTATCCTGTACTTTCGGCATAAAAAAAAGCAGAACAAACTGTCCTGCTTCCTTTTTATCGTAATAAATCTATTAGGCGTTTTTCTCTGAAAGATAACGTTCCGCGTCGATTGCAGCCATGCAACCCGAACCTGCCGCTGTTACAGCCTGACGATACTGATCGTCTTGAACATCACCACAGGCAAATACTCCAGACACTTTTGTTTTCGATGTTCCCGGAGTCGTTTGAATATACCCCACATCATCCGTATCAATGTATTCAGCAAAAATATCTGAGTTAGGCTTGTGCCCAATCCCCAGGAAGAAACCATCAATTTCTATTTTCACTTCTTCTTCGCCTTCTTCACCAAGATTTTTAACTAAAATAGCACCTTCTACCACACCATCACCAAACAATCCTTTTGTCTGATGTTTCCAAAGAATCTCAATATTTGCTGTATTTGCAGTACGATCAGCCATTACTTTCGATGCACGTAACTCATCACGTCGAACAATTAAATAAACCTTTTTACATAATCCGGCAAGGTACATCGCCTCTTCGGTAGCCGTATCGCCACCGCCAACTACTGCAACATCTTTTCCTTTATAAAAGAAACCATCGCAAGTTGCACAGGCCGAAACACCGCCTCCAGCATATTTTGTTTCGTCTTCTAAACCAAGATATTTAGCCGTAGCACCAGTTGCAATAATTACCGTTTCCGCTTCAACTATTTTTGTGTCGTCAATCCAAACTTTATGTACATCTCCAGAAAAGTCAACTTTAGTTGCCATTCCCCAACGTACATCTGTTCCAAAGCGTTCAGCTTGCTTTTTCAGGTCTTCCATCATCACCGGCCCAGTAACACCTTCAGGGTAACCCGGGTAATTTTCGACTTCGGTGGTGGTAGTTAACTGTCCTCCTGGCTGCAAACCTTCGTACATAACCGGGCTAAGATTAGCGCGGGCTGCATAAATAGCAGCCGTGTATCCGGCAGGACCAGAACCTACAATTAAACATTTAACTTTCTCAACTTCTGTTGCTTCAACAGCTTTGTTCTCTTCGTTTTTGTTAATATTAAGTGGTTTAAACATGTCTTTAAATTTTATGTCGAACAAAAGTACAAAACATCTTGTAGCGTACCCAATAAATTCAATCGATAATAATTAAGTTGCGATAGTTCAACTCTATGACACAAATAAATGCATTTGGGGTGAAATGAGTTGTAAAAGTTTTTGCAGAAAAGAATTGTAACACTATTTTTGTGGCATATTTATTCGGGATGTGGCGCAGCCTGGAATACAGATATAAAAAAAGTTCATATATCTCTATTACTGATATTTAAGCATATTTTAAACTCAACTTTTCAATATAAACTCAACTTTTTCAT
>JAUVDE010000064.1 GCA_030595485.1 Draconibacterium sp. | reverse complement strand
TATTCATTAGCCAGTGGTGGTGTTTCAATTACTGCGCTTTTCCTTGCCGGATATGCCCCGGGTATTTTAACCGGTTTAGGAATTATGGCAATGGCAATGGCAATGTTCTCATTCAAAAAATTCGGCTTTAAAGGAATGGTTCGTAACGTAGCCAAATTTTTCGCCGTAATTGCTTCCATTGCACTAATCGTAATTGGTTTAATAAAAGTAAATTCAGCATTTTCAGGAGGAGTTGCAACGGCTATTTATGGTGGCTTAGGCGCGGCGTTTGTCGGCGCATTTGCCTATTACGCCAGCAAACATAAAGTAGGTGCCAAAAATGCCCTACGAACCTTTCTGCGCGCTTTACCAAGTTTAATGATGTTGGTAATTGTAATCGGAGGTATTGTTGGTGGATTCTTCACCGCAACCGAAGCATCGGCAGTGGCAGTTTTATATGCCTTGGTACTTGCTTTTATTTACCGCGAATTAGGCTTAAAAGACATGCCCGCAGTAATTCTACACTCGGTAAAAACCACCGCATTTGTACTTTTATTAGTTGCAACTTGTATTGGTTTATCGTGGATTATGGCCTACGAAAACATACCTCAAAACGTTAGCGAAGCCCTATTGGCATTATCCGATAATAAGTTTGTAATTCTATTAATTATCAACCTTATTTTACTGTTTGTGGGTATATTTATGGACATGACCCCAGCCGTATTAATCTTCACGCCAATATTCCTTCCAATCGTTACCAACTTAGGTTTGGACCCCGTTCATTTCGGAATTATTATGGTGCTTAACCTTAGTGTTGGTTTAGGAACACCGCCCGTAGGTTCGCTGCTGTTTATAGGCTGTAGCGTAAGCAACGTCAAAATCGAAACGGTCGTCAGGCCCCTCATGCCCATGTTTTTGGTCATGATAATCTGTTTGCTTTTGGTAACATATCTTCCCGAAATCTCAATGTGGTTACCAACCACTTTAGGATTCTAAAAAAATCAAGCTATTATATTTAAAGGGCTTTTCGTCACACGATGAAAAGCCCTTTTTAGTATACTTTAATCAACTATTGCATATAAAAACCGACAATTGGTTTATTTAACAACTTTTATTGAACAAAATATTCAGCAATTGTTATTTAAATAGATGCCGAAAAGTAATACTTCAACAAATACTCTGATAAAACCTCCATCGAGAAGTCAAACCATTTTCTCCGATGCTTGGTATTTCCTATTCAATAAGCCCAAATATCAAACACTTATTAAGTTCAAAACAGAAGTCGAACGTAAGGAATATAACCAACGTGTTGCGCAGCGTGTGGGTATTGATGTAAATAGAAATGCAATTTTAAACATACATAAAATAGGAGTGGAAGCACCGGTAAGTTATATTTTTAACGAACTGCTGAACTGGGATGGAGATTCCACTTGTTGGCCTAATCATGTGGCAAAAGTTGAACGAATTAACAATAACATCGAGGAAATTCGAATTCTACCTTTTGGTATTTCTAAATATCCTTTTGGATTTAAAAAGTCTTTTCTCGGTTTAGATCTTATTCCATTATTTAATCTAAATTCGATACGAATTAAACGGGTACCCGACGCATTTGATTTCGACAATGCGCGTTATCTCTTATACCAATGTAGCGGTGGTTATCCCATCGGAATTTTTTCCATGTATGTACGATCCAGCATAGCCGAAATGGGCGAAACCGAACAGGCCCAATTAATATTTGCTGTAAGTTTTAATTTTTACGGAAAGGAAAAACAAGCCAATAAACTGGTTAATAAAATTTGGGAATCGTTACATAACCGTGTAACCACAAATGTATTGGTTCGGCTAAAACAGTTAAGCGAATGGCGGATTCAAAAACTCCAAAGCACTTACGAATATTTGTAAACTAATGTGAGTAGACTGAACACTTTCCTCTTCTTCAACTGAATACTGAGACTGATCACTGAATACTTCTTCAAGCCGGCTGCCGGGCTTTCCGTTCTGCCGGTTTTGCTCGCTTTCAGTTTTCTAAACTGTACGTGGACTTCTTTTTATTTCTCTTTTTGGTTAATACCCCGACCCTTGGGTCGGTTCCTTATTCACCTTGTGCGTTGGTTTTTTGATACCTCGTGGGCTTGCATGGACTTATTAGAATTGCTCACGCTATACTTAATACTTTTGATTATGAGGAATTTAGAAAATGTGTCAAAGTTTTGTCATGTACTTAGCAACTTCTTATAAAAAAGAAGGAATAGTGAGCTATTTCAGAATTTTTTTAGTTCAAATCTTGTGCATCAATGACTTTCCTATTTATAGGCTTCGAAAATTTACCCAGATCCTGCTTCAGATTTTCTTGAATTATCCCGATAGTCCCTCTAAAATCTGAATTGGTATGTGAAAATTTTCAGAAGCTGAGTTTATATTTTGAGTCGAACTCAGGTTAGTAAACTGCACGCACCAAAATCATTCCTAAATACACTGCCAACATTCCAAAGAAAATACTGCCGCCAATATTCCAAATTAATTGTCCGTAAGCCTCTTCTTTTAGCATGGTTAAGTTGTTGTAGGCAAACGACGAGAATGTGGTAAAACCACCACAGATGCCAACAGCTAAAAATATACGCCACTCGGCACTCAATAAGTTTCCTTTTTGTGCCAGTCCAAATACAATTCCGATAATAAAACTGCCCACAATATTTGCCACAAAGGTTCCCCACGGAAATCCATAATCTACTGCTTTTTCAACAAAATATTGAACAAGGTAACGCATAACGCTACCAATAAAACCTCCGGCACCTACTATTAGAATTGTTCGCAACATTGTTTTTAGTATTGAGATTTTAGTAATGAGTATTGAGATTTGCCTTTTATTATTTCATGGCTGTGCAGAGAAAAAGACATATCATTTATTAATTACTCAAACAATCTGTATATTTTTAACGCATTAAAAGTAACAAAAGGAAGTGAGTTTTTCTATGAATGCTAAAGTCCGTTGTTTTCTCATGCTTCCGACTTCGGTCTTCCAACTAAATTTTACAATAATGAACGCACGTTTTTTTCTAATCTCAATATTTAGCTTTTTAGTTTTTCAAAGCACTGCACAAGGCAATTTCGAAAATGCGGTGAAGCAACTTTTACAAAAGCCCGAATATAAAAATGCATCAGTTGGAATGCATGTGGTTGATTTGGCATCTGATGAAACGGTTTATAGTATAAATCCGAAGCGCGTGTTAATACCTGCTTCAACTATGAAATTGCTTACATCGGCAACAGCTTTTGAAATGCTTGGACTTGATTACCGTTTTGAAACAAAGATTGGCTACCGCGGAAAACTTGAAAAAGAAGGCATACTAAATGGCGATTTAGTCGTAATTGGTGGAGCCGACCCGGCTTTAGGCTCAGAATATTTTCAGGATTATTATATTGATTTTTTGCAAAATTGGGCACGTTCTATTAAAAATGCAGGTATTACAAAAGTGAATGGCAATTTGGTGTTAGATGCATCGGTTTACGATACCGAACGTGTGCCCGATACCTGGATTTGGGGAGACATTGGTAATTACTACGGAGTTGGTGCCAATGCTTTTACCATTTACGACAATATGTTCCGAATTACATTTCGTTCGCCTAAAAAAGCCGATAAACAAACTAAGGTAATTGCGGTGTCGCCCAAAATTAAAGGAATGGCAATTACTAACGAAGTACTGTCGGCCGATAGTAATTCGGACAATGCCTACGTATTTGGCGGTCCTTTTGATAAAGCCCGAACCATTAGAGGAACTATTCCACGAAACCGTTCAGCTTTTACTATTAAGGCAGCCATTCATCAGCCAGAAGAGATTGTTGCGCAGGAATTTTTAAATACTTTGGCAAATGAAGGTTTGTTTATTACAGGTAAAATGCTTTTTGAACCAGTGAATAAAAAGGATGTTGAGACGGTTTATATTCAGGAATCGCCAAATTTAGAGCAAATTGCTGAGGTGTTAAACCACGAAAGTATAAACCTGTTTGCCGAGCATTTTTTAAAACAACTGGCAGTTGAAAAAAATGGAGTGGGGAGTAGAAATGATGCCATTGATGTTCTGAAACAGTTTTGGGAACAGAAAGGTATATCAACCGAATATCTTTTTATGTTGGATGGAAGTGGGCTTTCGCATTTTAATGCAGTTGCCCCTGAATTTTTTACCGATTTTTTAAGGTATATGTGGCAAAATACTGCGTATAAAAATTCGCTTCCCAATGCCGGTGAAGGGACTTTGAAACAATTGAATAAAACCTTACTCCCAGGCAAAACCTTACAAGCTAAAAGTGGATCGATGACACGTGTTCGGTGTTATTCAGGCTACCTTCAAACCGATTCAGGTAAAACACTTGTTTTTTCATTCATGTTTAATCATTTTTCTGGTTCGCATTCCGCACTAATAAAGGAAATAGAACAATTATTCGTGTTGTTAAAAACTTCATATTAAGCAAGTTGTGGTTTTTCTAAATAAAAAATATTTATATAAATATTAGTGCCTCAAAGTTTTGACAGTCAGTGTTGTGCATGAGGTCTACCTTATTTAGAAGCAGTATGACAGTTGACTTATGTTACTCTTTGTCGTAACTTGTATTCAGCTATTAAATCCGAATGAAGCCTAAAATGAGGTTTCATTTAATACAGAAGATAGACGCCAAAGCCCATTTCATTAGAATTTTATAGGTAACACTCTGCCGAGTAATACGGTAGTATTGTGCAAACGGTTTTAACAAATCCTAATTAGTAAATAATGATTTACGAGACCTTACAAATTCTGAAAGAACAACTTGACAATTACCTGATTGATGCAGGATTGGGCAAAATAGTTACTTTAAACAATGTGGCCATGCTTGAATCGGGAAGCGATGGAGCATCGGATTTAGAGGGAAAAGTAATTATTAGTTTAATAAATATTGATGAAGAGAGCAGTCTGAAAAATGTTCCAGCCGTAAAAATTGTCAATAATAAAGCCGAATACAGTAATCCTCCGGTAAATATCAACCTTTTTATAATGATTAGTGCGTACTGCGATTCGTACGAAAATTCCTTGTTAAGTATTTCAAAAACAATCGAACTGTTTCAGGGGAAACGAGTGTTTACTTCAGCAAATACGGTGTACAACCGTGCAAGTGCTTCGCTCGATGTTCTCGATTCGTTTAAGTTCGTTGTGGAACTCTACACGCCCGGTTTCGAAATGTGGAATCACATATGGGGCACGCTGGGTGGCCGGCAGTTACCAGCAGTAATATATAAAGTGCAACTTATTCAAATCAATGCCGATAAAAAACAGGCCAGCTCAGAACTTATAACACAGATTAGTGGCAAACTAAACGATATAAATTAATGACATTCTTAGTAAAATATAAACCGCTTGTTCAGGTGAATATACTTCATCAGTACTTTTTAAATAAAGGCACTGTAAAATACGCCAATATGAGCAAAGCGGAAAAAGAAAAACAGCTTATCGGTTACGATGTTTCAAATTTTCTCACTCTCCAGCCAACAGCAAAAACTCGTCAAAAACTTAACGGCCACAAAATGGTATCTAAAATCTTCAAATCCGGTTTTACTGTTTGGACGAGAATTTCAGAATCAGATGATAGCTTACCCTTTATCGCCATCGACGATTCATTAGAACTCACTTTTTTGCTGAAGCTAAATACATCCACATTCTTTAATTTCTCCGATTTTGAGTTTGAAACAGCCGATAAGCTTTTTTTCTTTTCGAACCAACAATTAAGTAGTGAAGCCGGAAATTTCCCGCTGATAAAAAAGGCAGGTACAAATCAATCGGTAAGTGCTAACTATGTTTTGTCGGATTTAAGTGCTTTAGCTGAATTGAAAGAACTAACACTTGATGAAAAAAAGAATCTTTTTGGCATTGTTCGAGTCCATATGAAAGGCAAAACAAACGGATTAAATGTATTGACTTCAAACCATAAAATACGTTCTCCTTTTCAAGTTTTCGAACTAAATTTTAAAAATAGAAAAACAACGTGGAGGTATATTTTTAATAAAAATCAACAAGTAAAAAATAACGATGATGTAAAAAAAGAGGCTGGCAATGCACAACTACTGATTACAAAACAAGTGCAGCCTCTTACGTCTAATGGATTTGTGTCAATCGAACTAGGTGGAGTTGAGCTTCCGAACCCTACGGCAAATATGGTAAAGCCCGGCACTACTAACAATAAAATATATTCTGAAATATACATGTAATTAAATTTAAAATTAAACAGTTATGGCTACAACGTACAAAACACCAGGCGTTTACATAAAGGAAATTTCTGTATTCCCGCCTTCGGTCGCTCAGGTTGAGACCGCCATTCCCGCCTTTATTGGCTACACTGAAAAAGCACAAAAGATCGTTGCTGACGATTTGCTTAATGTTCCCACACGAATTACGTCTTTGCTGGAGTACAAACAGCATTTTGGAGGTGCAGATAACGAACAGGCCATTGTGGTTAACATCGATGATGTTATCGATGGTTCGGCGAACGTGACGCGTTCTATTCAGGTGCCCGAACCGGCTACCAAATCGGTATTTAAAATGTACTACTCAATGCAAATGTATTTTGCAAACGGAGGTGGCCCATGTTATATTATTTCGGTTGGCAATTATTCGGGTTCGGTAAGCAAACCCGATTTAGATGCAAGCGGAGGATTGGCACAACTGGCAAAAGAAGACGAACCTACATTAATTGTATTTCCCGATGCTAGTAGCTTGACACAAGCTTCTTCGTTTCATAACTTAATGAAAGAAGCACTTACACAATGCCACGATTTACAAGATCGTTTTACCATAATTGATACTTACGATCAGGCGAGCGGATATGCTGCTGCATTACGTTCAGGGATTAATTCAGACCCGGAGTACCTTAAATATGGTGCAGCCTATTATCCTTGGCTTAAAAGTATTTTGCCTTATGCTTACGATGAGGCCGATGTGGCAATTGTACACGCATCAGAAACGCCTCCTGCTGCCGCAGTAGCTGGTGGTTTCGATGGATTATCCATAAACAATTCAACGGTTACAGAGAATACCGAACTGTACAACCAAATAAAAACGGAGTTGTCAAAATTAACAGTAACGCTACCTCCTTCGGGAGCAATGGCTGGTATTTATGCTCGTGTTGATAGCAATCGTGGAGTTTGGAAAGCTCCGGCAAATGTAGGTGTTAACAGCATTATAGGGCCCGACAAGAAAGTAACTAATCAGGAACAAGATGGTTTAAATGTGGACACTTCGGGCAAGTCGATTAATGCTATTCGAACCTTTGCCGGAAAAGGAACCTTGGTTTGGGGAGCTCGAACATTGGCCGGAAACGATAATGAATGGAAATATATTCCTGTGCGTCGCTTTTTTAATATGGTTGAAGAATCGGTTAAAAAAGCTACAGCTCAGTTTGTATTCGAACCAAACGATGCAAATACCTGGGTTAAAGTGCGTGCAATGATTGAGAATTTTTTGAATCTGCAATGGAGAGCTGGTGCACTTGCCGGAGCAAAACCCGATGATGCATTTTTTGTAAGAGTTGGGCTGGGTGAAACAATGACAGCGCAAGATATTCTCGAAGGAAAAATGAATGTTGAAATTGGAATGGCAGCCGTTCGGCCAGCTGAGTTTATTATTCTAAAATTCTCTCATAAAATGCAAGAAGCTTAATCAATAATTAAAAAGAATAAATCATGGCAACAGAATATCCAATTGTAAAGTTTCATTTTCAGGTTGAATGGGGTGGAACAAAAATCGGATTCACCGAGGTTTCGGGTTTAGACGTAGAAACCGAAGTGGTGGAATACCGACATGGAGCTAGTCCTGAGTATTTTAAAACGAAAATGCCGGGCATGCAAAAATACAGCAACATTACGCTTAAACGCGGAACGTTTGCTTCGGATAACGAATATTTTGCGTGGTGGAATACCGTAAAATTAAACACCATCGAACGCCGAGATATTACCATTAGTTTGCTAAACGAAGAGCATGCTCCGGTGATAGTGTGGAAGGTGAAAAATGCCTGGCCAACTAAAATTCAGTCAACCGATTTAAAGGCTGACGGTAATGAAGTGGCCATTGAAAGTATGGAGTTAGTACATGAAGGTTTATCCATTCAAAATGAATAAAAATGGCTGATTATTATCCACCTCTCGGTTTTCATTTTAAAGTTGAGTTTACCGGTTTTACCGGCGAATTCGAATTTCAGTCGGTGTCGGGGCTTACTGTAAGTATCGATACTGAAGAGATTGCCGAAGGTGGAGAAAATCGTTTCAAACACAAAATTCCGGTGCGTACAAAATACCCGAATTTAGTTTTAAAACGAGGTCTACTGGTCAACTCCGAAATTATTTCGTGGTGCCGAAGTGCCATGGAAGATTTCGACTTTCTGCCGGTAGATATAGTGGTAAAGCTTTTAAATGAAAAACACGAGCCACTGCTTAGTTGGAATGTGGTTCATGCTTATCCGGTAAAGTGGAGTATTAGCGATTTTAATGCCGAAGAGAACAAACTGGTAATTGAAACACTGGAATTAAACTATAATTATTTTAATGTAATCGAATAGTATGCCCATTGAGATAAAAGAAATGCACATAAAAATTGTGCTCGACCAAAGCGGAAATTCTGCGGCTTCACCAGCTACTGAAGATCCCGATGAGAAGGATAAAATAATTGAAGCCTGTGTTGAGCAAGTAATGGAAATTCTATCGAAAAAAGAGGAACGATAATGTCTGGCGAATTAATAAAATTACATATAAAAGCGTACTCCGATGCTAACTTTCAAACAGAAGTGGCAAACGGTGATTTTAGAACTTTGCTAAATCCCGAGAAATACATTTTTAAGTATAAAGTTGAGCAAGCCCGGCAACAGGGTTCCGGCACCAGTTCTTCGGCTCCACGTTATAATCGAACGCCTCCCGAAGATTTGCAGCTTGAATTTATCTTTGATCGCACTGGTGTTCTTATGAATTATGGGGAACCTGGCGTTCATGACGACGATTTATCGTACGACGAAGGAGTGGGTATTGCCGATGATGTGGATTTATTTAAACGTGTGGTTTATAATTACAACGGCGACGAGCATAGGCCCAATTATTTGCATATTGCGTGGGGAGCACTTTTGTTTAAAGGTGTACTTACCGAAATGGACATAACTTTTAAATTGTTTAAACCCGATGGAACTCCTTTGCGGGCCACTGCAAGTGCAAAGTTTACCGGTTTTATTGAAGACAATTTACGTGTTGCTCTGGAAAACAATACTTCGCCTGATTTAACGCATGTTAGAATAGTTAAAGAAGGAGATACTTTACCGCTAATGACACAGCGAATTTATGGCGACTCGAAATACTACCTCGAAGTTGCCAAAGCAAATGAAATTACAAATTTCCGTAAACTAATAGTGGGGCAGAAAATATTCTTCCCACCAATAGAAAAAGTATCGTAATATGGCTGAAAGAAGAGTGATACCAACAGCACGACCGACAGATCTGCTTACCCACAAAATTTTGGTGGATGGTGAAGAATTGTCTTCAACTTACCAAGTGCTCAGTATTGTGGTTGAAAAGGAAATTAATCGTATTCCGCATGCAAAAATTGTTTTGCGCGATGGTGATCCTGCTTCTCAGGATTTTGAATTAAGTAACGAGGAGTTTTTTGTTCCCGGAAAGGAAATTGAAATTACAGCTGGTTATCATTCGCAGGAAGAAACCATTTTTAAAGGAATGGTACTTCGGCACAGTTTAAAAATCAGACCAACTAAATCTATTTTGACCATTGAATGTAAAGATCAGGCTGTGAGACTTACGGTAGGCACTAAAAGTAAGTATTTCTACGAAAGTAAAGACAGCGAAATTATCGAACAAATTATTGGTGATTATGGTCTTTCGAATGAAATTGAAGCCACCAACCATATGTATCCTGAAATGGTACAATACAACACTACCGACTGGGATTTTTGTGTAACACGTGCTCAGGCAAATGGCAAAGTATTCGTGGTCGACGATGGAACGATTTCTGTGCTGAGCCCTGGTTTTCAACAAGCTGAAACACAAAGCTTGGTGTATGGTGCAACAATTCTTGATTTTGATGCAGAAATTGATGCAAGCCATCAGTTTTTAGCAGTTAGTTCTTATGGTTGGGATGTGGCTAATCAGGAGGTACTTGAAATTGAATCGAATACGTCTGAAGTTCTCTTAAACGGAAATATCTCTCCTGCAACTCTGGCATCGGTTATCGATTTAGAGAAGCAGGAATTAAAAGAGGGCAATAGTTCGAGCGATGCCGGATTGCAGGATTGGGCAAACGCAAAAAGTTTGTTTAATCAGCTTGCTAAAATAACAGGGCGTGTCAAGTTTCAGGGAGTGGCCAATGTAAAACCAAATACCACTTTGGAATTGGCGGGAGTTGGCGATCGTTTTAATGGGAAAGTATATGTTTCTGGAATAAGGCACCACATTAGCGAAGGAAATTGGACCACTGATGCACAGTTTGGAATTAACCCACGTTGGTTTTCCGAAAGTGTTGATATTAACCCGCCACCGGCAAGTGGATTGTTGGCGGCGGTAAATGGCCTACAAATTGGGAAAGTTACGAAACTCGAAGATGATCCGAAAGGAGAATACCGGGTTTTGGTACGAATGCCCGCCATTGATATGGAAGGAGAAGGTGTTTGGAGTCGGGTGGCAACATTAGATGCAGGTGATGGCCGAGGTTCGTTTTTTCGGCCCGAAATTAACGATGAGGTAATTGTGGGTTTTTTAAATGATAATCCGAACGATCCCATAATACTAGGAATGCTGAATAGTAGCGCTAACCCTGCACCGATAGAGCCTACTGCTGATAATCACGAAAAAGGCTTTGTAAGCCGCGACCAACTTAAATTGATTTTTAACGATGATGAAAAATCGATAAAGGTGGAAACACCAAATGGAAACACCATTCTTTTAAGCGACGATGAAGCTGGGATTATTATTGAGGATGAAGCAGGAAACAAAGCAACATTTAGTTCTGATGGAATTAGTATGGAAAGCCCGGGGAACATTGAGTTAAAAGCAACGGGCGATGTAAGTATCGAAGGAGTGAATGTTAAAATAAAAGCTTCTGCCAATTTTAAAGCAGAAGGCGGTGCCGGAAGTGAAGTTTCATCTTCGGGTATTACGGAAATTAAAGGCTCACTTGTAAATATAAATTAATAACCTGAGTTCGACTTAAAATATTTACTCAGTTTCAGTCAATTTTTAGCAAAAATTGATACAGATTTTAGAAGGACTATTGGGATAATACGAGAAAATATGGAACGATTTATGCAAAAATTGATGAAATCCGAAAGAAAAGCCAGAAATGCACAATCCTTGCACCGGAAATATCTTAAAATAGCTCGCTATTCTTTTACTATTTCCAGTACAAATCTTGCACATTTCCGACTTCTGAGAATAATATTTTAAATCAAAATCAGGTTAATATGCCACTAGCTGCAAGAATAAATGACATGCACACTTGCCCGATGGTTAATCCGGGCCCTGTTCCTCATGTTGGAGGCCCCATTTTACCTCCCGGTTGTGTAACGGTAAATATTGGTGGAATGCCTGCTTCCAGAGTCGGAGACATGGCAGTTTGTACCGGACCACCCGATACAATCGTACAAGGATCGGGTACGGTTATGATTGGTGGAATGCCTGCCGCCCGTTTGGGCGATACTACCGCACACGGAGGCTTAATAATTATAGGGTGTCCAACAGTAAATATTGGAGGTTAATATGGAAAAGTATAGCTCATTTTTAGGAACTGGTTGGAGTTTTCCTCCCGAGTTTCAGAAGGATATAAAGCAGGTTAAGATGCTGCAGGACGAGGAGGATATTGAAAGTAGTTTAGAAATATTGCTTACAACGCGTTTGGGCGAACGTGTAATGGTGCCCGAATATGGGTGCAACCTCGACGAACTGGTTTTTAAACCTTTAAATCTTACGCTAAAAACATACATAATCGATTTAATAAAAACAGCCATACT
>JAUVDE010000004.1 GCA_030595485.1 Draconibacterium sp. | reverse complement strand
AAAAAACTGTCGATGCCAAAAAATAAATTGATTGAAAAGGCACTTCATGTGTATTTAGATCAACTTGTTCGTGCCGAATATATTATATCGTACAAGCAAGCTGGCAAGGATGAAAATATTTTGCAGATAACAGAAGAAGGTATGGCAGATTATTTGAAACAGATGAACGATGAAACAGTGTGAGATTTGGTATGCGGACTTGAATCCTGTAAAAGGTAGCGAACAACGTGGTTTTCGACCTGTTGTAGTTATTAGTGGCAATGTTGTTAACCAGCACTTAAATGTGGTTATTGCATGTCCTTTAACTACAAAAGTTAAAGGCTACAAAGGAAATGTAATACTTGAACCGAATACGGAGAATGGACTCAGTTTACAATCAGAAGTGCTGACGTTTCACATTCGTTCTATTTCAAAAGAAAGGTTAGTAAAAAGAGTTGGATTGATTTCGAAAGCCGAGTTGGAAGAAATTAAACACTGTTTGGGAGATATCCTAAAGTATTAGTTGATAGCAACATTTTAAAACTAACTTTGCCAAATAGGTGGGTTAAACCATCCAATAAAATTCAGATTATGTTAGAAATAGGAAAAATAAATACACTACAAGTAAATCGTGAAACGGATAATGGAGTCTACTTGGAAGGGGGCGACCACGGTGAACTTTTAATGCCAAAGAAATTTGTAACCGAAGAGGTAAAAGAGAAAGGCGAGGCTGAAGTTTTTGTTTATACCGACTCGGAAGACCGTTTGGTGGCAACCACCGAAACACCTTTGGCAATGGTTGGCGAGTTTGCTCGTTTAACCGTTAAAGCCACCAGCACTTTTGGTGCTTTTTTAGACTGGGGTTTACCCAAAGACCTTCTGGTACCTTTTCGTGAACAACGAAGCAAAATGCAGGAAGGAAATGCTTACTGGGTGTATATTTATCTCGACTTATTATCAAATAGAATTGCAGCTTCAGCCAAACTGCATAAATTTTTAGACAATACTCCGCCGGAATACGAAAAGGGACAAGAGGTTGATTTAATTATTCTGGAACAAACTGATTTGGGGTATAAAACAATTGTAAACCAGGAGCATTCGGGAATGCTTTATAAAAATCAGGTATTTCACGAATTAGAATTGGGTTCGAAAACCAAAGGTTACGTAAGTAAGGTTAGAGAGGATGAAAAAATTGATCTTTTATTAGATAAACCGGGTTACGGAAAAGTAGATGCAATTTCAGAGAAGGTATTAAATGAATTGAAAGAAAATCGTGGTTTTATGGCAGTTTCCGATAAGTCGTCGCCCGATATGATTCAGGCCATGTTTGGAATAAGCAAGAAAAATTTTAAAAAAGCAATTGGAGGTTTGTATAAAAAGAAACTCATTACTTTTGAGTCAGACGGGATTAAACTTGTAGAATAAAGTGAACATATACTTAAAAACATGTTTTAAAAACTAGAATGTTTGATTTAAATGTTCTATATTTAAACAACAATATTTTCATGTTGTGATTTTTGGTTAATTAGGGAGGGGAACAGTGGTTTCCCTCTTTTTGTTTTGTTCTTAATCAACTACTCCAATTTGCTTTTCTATGATTTTGATGTCACGTTTTCGTTGTGCTATAATACGAATGTAGTTAATGCAATTAAGGTGGTGCTGTTCATTCTTTTGTCCAAAAACATAATAGGATTCAACCACCCATTCAAGTGCAGCATCTATATTTCCTTCCATTTCGCAAACCAGTCCCATATTGTATTTGCATTTGGCGCTAATCGATTTATTTGGGTTATTGGTATTGGCTTTCCAAATTTCTGCCGCCTCTAACCATTTTCCCTCCTTTATAAGTTTATTAGTGGCTTTTAGCTCTACATGCCCCGAACCGTAATACATGCGTTGAACCTGTATCCAGTGAGGTGATATAAATTGTGCAAAGTTAGTGCCTGCAATATCGGCTGCATTCAAAATGGCATCTTTTCTTGATGGAAGCTTTCGCTTTACTGCTTGCTTATAACGTGAGTAAGCTTTCCATAATATGGTATCTCTTTTATTATAGAAAAATCGGTATTCCTGTTTATTTAAATCGTAAAAATTCCAATAGCCTTGGGTGTAAACGATCTCGTTAGCAATTTCGGCATTGCTATTATGTTGAATACCATCGAATGATGAAAAGTAGTCAAGTGATATTAATAAGTCTACTTGTGTACTATCTGCTATGTTTTTTACGTCTTCTTCTTGATACAATGCCAATTTGGGGTGGAGGTATTGTTTTGTGGCAGATTCTTTCTTATGAATAGGATATTCATTTAAGGTATTTGAAAACATATAAACATTTAACTTTTGAGTAAGGTCATGGTTTTTTATAATCGAGTCAAATTCTGCATCAAACTTATACGTGTTAGTATCAACAATATTTATTTGACTATAATCCTGAGCTTGCAATTCAATTACTGTGTCAAAAAAATCTTGTTTACGCAGTTCATCAACAAAATAATCGAAATACAGTTTCGATGCTATACTGTCGTAGTTTATATTCTCTTTAATTACTTCAGTATTAAAATATGCTTTTGAGAAATGTGGATTAGGAGATACGTTTATGTTGTTGTATCTAACGGCTACAGTTCTGTAATCGCTTGGTATTCTTATTTTACCAGGCTCTACAATTTCAATGTCGATTACTTGGGTGTTATACAGTGTATTACAACTCTGTAAAAAGAATAGTATAAGAACAGGAAACAGTAGGAGGTAGAATGGTTTCATCTGTTTGAAATTGGTTAGTGAATTCCGGTAAGCACAATTACTTCGAAGGCGTTAATGTTTATTTTATTAATTCTCAGTTTATTGTATTTGTTCTAGTCTTGCAATATCTTTTTGTCGTTTCGCCAGAATTTTCTGGTAGCTTAAAATCATTTTTAAATCTTCTTTACTTTTGTAATCTGTAGCAATTTGTAAGGCAGCACCTAGCCATTTTTGCGCAGTGTTAATGTCATCTTTCATTTCGTAACCCAGCGCTAGGTTGTAACGTGCATTTATTGCCATCTTTCCATTACTACCATCAGCATATCGTTTCCAAAGCATTATGGCATTATCCCATTCTCCTTTTTGTACGTATTCGTCTGCTGCCGAAAAATCGGGAAGTGGAGGAACAGAATAGGTGCGATTAACCGTTTGCCACGAAGCTGCAAAACGTTTCGAATAGTTTTCACCAGCCATTTGCGAAGCAATTTTTAAAGCTGTAATTCGCGGAGGTAACTTGCTTTTACGTTGGTAATTTCCTTGATTGTCGTAGCCATTCCAAAAAATAGTGTCAATCATTGTTTTGCGTTCCAATAACTTTTGGTTATACGGATTATAAACGGCCCAAACGGCTGCAGTTATTACTTCGCTCGACTTTGTTGGCATTTCTTCTGTTGCCGAATATTCGGCAAAGAAATAGGAGAAAGTTTCCAAAGATATGAGTAAGTCGGTGTGCGAAGAAGTAGTCACGGTGCTTACCAAATCGAAATTTAATCCCGGCATTTTTTTAGCAGAGTGTGCCTCAAAAAGTTTTGGAAAAATATGAATTTCGTCAAAGGTATTTTGCGTTTTAAAGTTTTTAGCCAGTTCCTTGATGCAATTGCTTACTATGATACTATCCAGTTGTTTAGGATCTTTTTGCGCCTTGCGTAAACTGTAGTCATGTTTGTAGAAATGTTGTAAGGTGTCGGCATGGTATTTAAAGTTGCGGTAAACAATGGCAACATTTTGTGCTTCGGGAGGTATGGCAATTTCACCGGGTTTATAAATATCAATCGGATATTCTTTATAAACGGTGCATGACGAGATTGTTAGAAGAATGAAACCAAGTAATAGCATTCGGTTCATTTAATTTGTTTTTCAAGTTCTTTTTTTCTTCGGTCTAATAATTCCAGATATTGGTAAGTAATCTGGCGATACATGGTGTTGTATGATTTTAATCCCCACGAGATGGCACTATCAATGTCACCTCGTATTTCGTAGGCCATGGCTACATTTAACTGAGCTTTACTTTTTGTCGACTTTGATTTTGAGTTCTCAGCCGTTTCCTTCCAAAGCGCAATAGCTTGTTCCCATTCACCGGAGTCAATAAGCGTGCCAGCTAATTTTAAATTGTTATCCCCAGTAATGTAAATGGGTCTTTTTGCGCGTCGCCAAACAGTGCTTATTTTTTCCGAAAAATCCAAAGCAACTGCAATTCCAGCTTCACTAAGGGCTTGTTTTACAGGAGTAAAGTCTTTAAACAAAGCGGTAGTATTTCGTGCATAATCTTCCCACAGCAGCGTGTCTTTTAAAAATTCGCGAATTATTATTTTTTCTTCAACGGGGTCGTACACTCGAAATAGTGCATCGTAAACCACAACCATATTGGCTGTTACTGCTGTATAGAAGGCATCATCAGATATGTCGAAATGAGTATCTTTTTCGAATTGAGTTATAACTTGAGTATTAAACATATCGATAGATAAAACCGCATCGGTATTATAGGTTGCACACAATTCACTTACCTCATTCCAAGGCATTTCTTTCGAAAAGAATGAATTCTTCTCAAACGTAAGAAAACGGTTCTCCGGAATTACCACATCGTATCTTCCCGATTCAAAGAGCAAATCGCCTGTTGCTTTTAAACAAGTATCAACCGCTACTAAATCGTACAAAACAGTATCGATGGTAAAGTGAGATTTGTAGAAATGGTTTTGGATGGTATCGGTGTGCAAATCGGTATAGTTTTCATCAACCGTACGATTAACTAAAACAAGGCTTTGAATACGCGGCGGAAGCTCTTTCTGTGCTCTCTCTGGTATTTCAATGGTAACTGTTTTGGTTGTTGTGCATGAGACTGCAACAAACAGTAATATTACGATGAAGAAATAATTACGATAAAACAATTGTCTCATAGCTCACGTCGATACTTAAACACTAACTTAATAAATTCCCCAGTATTTTCTCAAAAACCATTCCACACTCAACAGCAGCAATACAACAAAAAACAACCAACGTAGGTTTAACAGTTCGTTAATCATTTCCTGATAATAGCTACTTGCCTTTAATTTATTGGTCGATTTTAGTTCTGCAATTAAATCCTCTGCTTGGTTTGGAAGGTAAAATTTTCCACCACTTTGTTTGGCCAATTGATAAAGCATAGTGTGGTTGGCCCGTGTTACAATATTTTCAATATTTACAGGAACAACGGTAAAACTTCCGGTTTCGTTGAAACTCTCGTTGCCAATTGTTACTTCGGCCGAAAAACTATAATCACCCATTGGAAGATGCCCTGCATTGAGGTAATAATTCTGGCCTTGTACATCAAAAGTAAAGTTGAAATCTTCATCGTTTGAATTCTTCATTTCAATGTTTACTTCTTCCGATGCAATACGTTCAAAGGCATCGTTGTATACTTCTGCATTTAAAATTACGTCGTCAGTTTCGGTATAAACAGGTTTAAACTCAACAATAAAATTATCCTCGTTTTCACGTAATGCCAAATATTGAATTAACTGATTTATCAACTCATTAAAACGTGCGTGACTTTGATTCTGATAATAATCGAACAAACGCCAACGCCAAATTCCTTCACCAAAAATATAACCGATTTTGCGTCCATTAAGTTTTCCGGTTGCCATTAAAGGTTTGCCTGTTTCAATTCCTTTTAACTTTTGGTAGAAAAGAGGCGTGAAATCGGCTTCCATTTCATAGTCGGCAAAAGCAACTTGTAGCGGAGGAAACTGTGGCAATATCTCTATAAAATCTTCGGAAAGATTAAACGTTGCGTAAGTAGAATTGTACGAGGGTTGTGCTTCTTCGCCGCTTCCGGCAAGCGGCACTATTTTAGCTCCTTGATTAAAGGTATTTAATTGTGGAAGAAAAGTTCTATTTCCAGTGATAAACAAAATGGGTAAGCGACTTATTTTTGCAGTCTCAATAATTTTAGCTGCCGATTTGCCTGAAGTAGGCAGTTGGTTTAAAACAAGCAAGTTGAATTTGCTAAGATTAGCAGGATACGGTTCTTCGGTAAATACCGAAACATCGTATGTCTTTTGTTCTTCCAACGTGTTTTTTATTGCACCAATATCGGGGTGCGAACCATCGGAAAGAATCAGTATTTTTTGTTTATTCTCCAGAACATTAATGACAAAACCCGAAGTGTTATTTTTAGTGTTACGTTCATTTTCCACGGCTTCAACTCGCGCCGAAAAATGTTTCAAACCTGCTTCGCCAGCTTCCAGAATAAACTCTTTCGAATAAAAATAATTATCGTTTGGTGGAGTAATCACAACACTTTCCAATTCTGCTCCATTCTGAATAATCGAAAGTTTTAGTGGTTTTCCTCTAACTCTCGAAAACTGCACATCAACTTCCACAGGGAATTTATTACCCGAAAAAGCTGTACGGTTTACGCGAATATTCTGGATGCGTGAATCGGAAACAATACTGGTGTCACCAAAACCAATGGTATAAATAGGGAAACTTACTTCGTTTAAAAGGTTAACCGGATTTTTACCTTGATTGTAAATGCCATCGCCAGCAATAATTAAAGCGCCAATGTTTTGATTAAAATGGTTGTTATTGACCGCTGAAAGCAATTCGCTGTAGTTCGATTTTTTCTCAGCAAAATTTAAGTTAATGTAGGTGTTTGAAGTTTCGCCAAAGGTGTATTCTTGCAATTCGAAATCAGTCCCCAATTGTTGCGTAATTTCTGTTTTTACCGATGTGAACTCTGCTTTTATCGCTAAGGAATCGCCAACCGAAATCATTGAAGCTGAATTATCCCAAGCAGCCACAATAATTGGGTTTTGAACAATCTTTTTCAGATTCCTTAGAAAAGGAGAGAGCAGCAAAAATGCAACCAGAAAGAACGATAAAAACCGAAGACTCATTAAAATACGAACCTGTGTTTTCGAAAGCGCTTTGTTTGTTTTATTATTGAAGTACAATAAAATAACCACTCCAATTGTAGCCACAAGAATTGCGATAAGGAGGATAAACCAATATTTTGTTCCAAATGAAATCAAATCATCTAATTTTTACGAAGCCGTAAATATAATTAATGGATTTAGCTTTTCGGAAATTTTGATAATTTTATTTTTGTTTGTAACAAGGCGAAATATTCAAGCTTAGCCGCAGTTACGGTTTACTATTTCAATAAAGTTACGGGCAAAAAGAAAGTGTGAAAATTTCCGAAAAGCTGTGTTTATTAAGTTTATACACATCTCTTTTTTTTATGGCGATTAATGTGTATAATTACAAAGTAAATTTGTGCAAATAATTAATATAAAGGCACAAAATATATTCAATAAATAAAATCATTACAACTCAATATTGTTGTCATCTGATAAATTAAATATTTTAATATGAAGATTACTGTTGTTGTTATCCTTTTAGCAATTCTTGCTTCTTGCGGTCCAAAGTTCAATCCTGAAATTACTGTTGACGACATAAAAGAAAATATGGAATACCTGGCATCTGACTCATTAAGAGGAAGAAAGCCTGGTGATATTGGCGACATGTTGTCGGCTGAGTTTATTCGCTCTAAATTTGAAGCAGCTGGTCTGGAACTGTTATTCGAAGATGGTTTTCAGTATTTTAATTTGGTTGCTTCAGCCGAACTTGGTAATGGGAATACCTTAACCGTTGGCGAGAAATCTTTCACACCTGAAACTGATTTTTTGCCTTATGCTTTTTCTGCGAATACAAAAGTAAATGCTGATGTGGTTTTTGCCGGTTACGGTTTAGAGGTTAATCAAGACACTTTAAAATGGAATGACTTTTCTGGAGTTGATGTTTCAGATAAATGGATTTTAGCTTTGCAGGGCGATCCGGATTTAGATAATCAGAACAGTCCGTTTTTGGAGTTTTCCTCAGAACGTGCCAAAGGATTAACTGCGTCGGATAAAAATGCAGCTGGCTTAATTTTAGTTGCAGGACCAAAGTTTAGCGAAAAAGATGAGCTTTCTTCTTTATTCTTTGATAAAAACAGTAGCCGATTTTCCATTCCTGTTCTACAGGTTTCACGCGCTGTTGCCAACGAAATTTTAACTGCTTCCGGAGAAACCATTGAATCTCTTGAATCAAAAATGTTAGAAAAGGCCAGTGGAATAAATTTAGCAACAAATGCAAAAGTTGAAGTTTTGGTGAATGTTCAGCTAAAAGAAACGACCACTCAAAATGTGGTTGCCATGATTCCTGGAACTGATGATACTTTGAAAAACGAATATGTTGTGTTGGGAGCACATTACGATCATCTCGGAATGGGCGGCCCTGGTTCAGGCTCGCGTGCAGTTGATACTATTGCAGTTCATAATGGAGCCGACGACAATGCTTCGGGTGTGTCGGCAGTAATACAACTAGCCGAGAAAATAGCAGCTGAAAAAACAAACAAACGAAGCATAATTTTTGTGGCTTTTGGAGCCGAAGAAATGGGTTTGGTTGGTTCGAAGGCTTTTACAGCAAAACCACCAGTCGCAAGTGAGGATATGGTCGGCATGTTTAATTTCGATATGGTTGGTCGTCTGGATGAAGAGGCAAATGTATTGAGTATTGGTGGAACAAAAACTTCAAAAGAAACTGAGCAGATTTTAAACGATTTAAATCAAGGATTCGAGTTGGCAATGTCAGGTGAGGGAGTTGGACCATCAGATCACGCATCATTTTACTTGCAAAACATTCCGGTATTTTTTATTTCTACCG
This sequence comes from Draconibacterium sp., assembly GCA_030595485.1. Taxonomy (GTDB): domain Bacteria; phylum Bacteroidota; class Bacteroidia; order Bacteroidales; family Prolixibacteraceae; genus Draconibacterium. Next base: position 18,843 of record JAUVDE010000004.1, on the reverse strand, counting down.
GTGCACATTCCGATTATCATACACCACAAGACGATGTGGAATTTATAAATTTTGAAGGTGCCAAGAAAGTAATGGATTATTCGTATGCTTTGGTAAGTGAAGTTGCAAACCGCGATGAGAAATTGACTTTTCAGGAAGCAGGTGCTAAATTTCAGCGTAGCCGTGGCGGACGTTTTAAAGTAACCTTGGGAGTGATGCCCGATTTTGCCGGGTTAGAAAAGCGTGGAATGCGTATTGATGGTGTTACAAAAGGAAAACCTGCCGAAAAAGGTGGAATGATTAAAGGCGATATCATTACTGCCATCGAAGGCAAAAAAGTGGGGAATATTTACGAATACATGAGCCGCTTAAAAACGCTTGAAGCGGGTCAAACCATCACGGTTGATGTCCTTCGTGAAGAGAAACCTACAGTACTTATTATTCAGCTATAAATGAGAAGACATATTTTAATCCTGTTATTTCTGATTTTTTCAGGCGTACAGCTTTTGGGACAACAGAATAAGTTTACAACCAGTAACTTCGTTTATAAAGAAATTGATGGTTCGGCACTGGAAATGACAATGTACAAACCTGTTTTGTCGAGGCCAATGAATTTACCTGCAATTGTTTTCTTTTTTGGTGGGGGATGGACCGGCGGTACACCCGGTCAATTTAAAATGCAGGCCGAATATCTGGCCTCGCGTGGAATAATTGTTTTTTGCCCTGATTATCGCGTGAAAAGCCGACAGGGAACCAGTCCTTTTGAGTGTGTAAAAGATGCGCATTCGGCCATGCGATACATTCGTTCACATAATCGTGAGTTAGGAGTTGACGCTGATAAAATTGTAGCAGCAGGTGGTTCGGCAGGTGGAAATTTGGCAGCTTGTATGGGAATAATAGATGAGATAAACGAGGATAGTGATGATATGTCAGTTTCAGCCAAACCTTTTTTAATGGTACTTTTTAACCCTGTTGTTGATACGGGTAAAAGAGGTTATGGCAGCGAAAAAGTGGTGGGACGCGAGTTTGAAATCTCACCAGTTCATCATATTACGGCAGATGTCGTTCCTACTTTAATTATGCATGGAAAAGGGGATACTACAGTTCCCTATGAGAATGTATTGCGTTTTACCAGTTTAATGAAACAAGAAGGTAATAGGTGCAAATTGAAAGGCTATAAAAAACAAAAACACGGATTTTTCAACTACTCTAAAAAGCCAAAATATTTCAAGAAAACATTAATTCAAACCGAACGTTTTTTGGAAGAATACCATTTGTTACGAGGCGAAAGTTGGGTGAAGAAATATTACAAGACTTTGTGTGATAGTTGAGTTTCTAGTCTCAGTGTGACAATTAGATATTTCTACTTAGACCCTGAAACGAGTTAAGGGAGACGATCCAAATTACTTTAATATTATGTGTTTTGTCGTCATGCTGAACTCGTTTCAGTATCTTTGTCATTGTTCTAGTATGTTCAAATAATTAAGAGAAGACACTCGGAAAGAATCGTTTCTCGTCTGTTTAGAATATAAAGAACGGTTCATTTTTAAATAGCAGTGCATATCCGCAAAATCCGCGTTCATTTCTAAATCCAGCCACGCAATTTATAGTAGGTAGTTGCAACGAATTCGCGGGCAATCAAAATCTCATATTTTAAGTGATTCCAAAGCTGATAACGCATATTTATACTTTTACCAACATCAGGAACTAAAACTGTGTTGCCACCTAACTCATCATCAGTAAATGAAAAATCGGCTTCGGCAGCATTTTCAAAAGCGGGTAGGGCATTTACTTTTTCGAAACCTGCCTTTTTAAACGAAAGTACCGAGCGTCGCATGTGTTCGGGCGAAGTCACCAATAATATAGGCGTTTGCATTTTTACATGTCCCTGACAATTTAAAGCTTGTGCCCGAGTATTGGTGGCCTTTGCTTCAAAACTAATTTTAGCAACATCAATTCCACGAATCATCAATTCTTTTTTCATTAAGTGCGGTGTGCTCAAACTATCCGAAATTTCGCCGGGCATGGCAATAATAATATTGGCCTCGGGAAACGATTTTGCCGCTTTTTCAACATACCAACTACGCATTAAGTTACTTTGGCTAGGCATTCCGCCACCACCCAAAAGCACGATTGTCTCAGGTTGCCACTTTAGTTCCGACTTGCTGGTACCCAACCAATGATAGCCCCAAAAAGGAAGTTCGGTCATAGACAGAATTAAGCATGTTGAAAAGAAAATACCAATCAGCACCAATAAATTACGAAGTAATCTCAAAAAATAAATACTTTTGATTTTGGTTTTAGTCATAGTTACATTTTGTGTGCATAAATGTACAGTTAATAATTAAATTTTAGTCCTTTGAATACTTCAGAAAAAAACGAAATAATTCAACTTTTTGAAACACACTTTAGCGAAAAAGTTGAAGCCTTTGAATTGCTTCCAGCCTCGGGATCTTATCGTCAGTATTGTCGTTTAAGTAATGAAAAAAGGAGTGTAATTGGCGCTTTAAATAACGATGTAAAAGAGAATACTGCTTTTCTTTCGTTTACCAATCACTTTTTTCATAAAGGAGTGAAGGTGCCCGAGATTTTTGCTGTGAGTTCCGATTTGAAAAAGTATTTGCAAGAAGATTTAGGCAATACCACACTTTTTCAGTTTTTAAGCAAAACCCGCGAAAATGAAGGTTTTTCTGAAAATATAATCGATAAGTATAAAAAGGTGTTAAAGGCGCTTCCTACAATTCAGATAATTGCAGGAAGGGAAGTTGATTATTCGGTGTGTTATCCGCGCGAAGCATTCGATAAACAATCGATGATGTGGGATTTAAATTATTTCAAATACTATTTTTTGAAGTTGGCAAAAATCCATTTCGATGAGCAAGCTTTGGAGGACGATTTTCAGTTGTTTAGTAATTACTTGTTAAGTGCCAGTTCTAACTATTTTCTGTACCGCGATTTTCAGTCGCGCAATGTCATGTTAAAGGACGACGACGTTTATTTTATCGATTACCAGGGAGGCCGTCAAGGCGCACTGCAATACGATTTGGCTTCGTTACTTTACGATGGGAAAGCCGATATTCCAGAAAGTGTACGGAAACAATTGTATGATTTTTACATCAGCGAATTAAAAAAGTTGATGAAGGTTGACGAGGAGAGGTTTGATGCTTATTTTAAAGGATTTGTACTTATTCGAATTATGCAAGCGATGGGGGCATACGGTTTCCGTGGTTTTTACGAGAAAAAGGAGCATTTTTTGAAAAGTATTCCATATGCCTTAAAGAACTTAAAAGTGCTTTTGGAAGATTTAAACTTGCCGGTTAAAATGCCGGAGTTAGTAAATGTTCTAAAACAGCTGGAACATTCCACAGTATTAAAAGAAATTGGACAAGAAAAGTCGAATTTAACGATTCAAATAAATAGCTTTTCATATAAAAAAGGTATTCCTGAAGACCCTTCGGGAAATGGCGGCGGACATGTTTTCGATTGTCGTGCTATCAATAATCCGGGACGTTACGAAGAGTATAAAAAGTTGAGTGGTAAAGATTTATCGGTTCAGGAGTTTTTGGAGCAAAAATCAGAAATCCGAATGTTTCTCGATTCAGTAAGAACAATTGTAGAACAGTCGGTAAAAGTATATTTAGAACGTGGTTTTACACATTTAAGCATAAACTTTGGATGTACCGGCGGTCAACATCGTTCGGTTTATTCTGCTGAAAAAATTAGTGACTTTTTGCAAAACAATTTTCCTGTAAATATTGTTCTTAATCATCGGGAACAAGATGATTGGAGATGAGCAAAAAAGCATGTAAGAAAAAAGGTTTCGAAGACAAAGAGAACGCAAAATACGAATGTAAAAAATGTGGTGCGAAAGTAAATAAAGAGGAAAAGATTTGTAAATCGAAAAAACGAAACAGAGAACAGCCTGTCTATCATTCCGAAAAATTAATGAAGTAAAACGGCATTGTTTATTCAGAATGTAAAAGATCGGGCATTCGAATTGTTAAAGATTCCTGCTTTAGCGGGAATGACAGAAGCAAAGTTTGGATATTATCGTTCAGCTTTTTAATTTCGCACAGAACTTTATTTTATACAATATTTTAAAGGAATAAATGTAACTCGTCCTGAAAAACAGGATTCGTTTCAAAACAATAATTTACATTATGGGAAGAGCATTTGAATACCGCCGGGCAGCAAAAGAAAAACGATGGAGTAAAATGTCGAGGATTTTTCCAAAACTCTCGAAAAAAATAACCATTGCTGCCAAAGAAGGTGGAATGGAGGCTGATATGAATCCAGCTCTTCGTACGGCAATTTTGAATGCGAAGGCCGAAAATATGCCTAAAACCAACATCGATGCAGCAATTAAACGTGCAGCCGGAAAAGATGCAGTAAATTTTATTGAAACGACTTACGAAGGTAAAGGGCCACACGGTGTTTTGGTATTTGTTGAAGCAGCTACCGACAATACAACACGTACGGTTGCAAATGTAAAAAGCTACTTAAATAAAGCCGGTGGTGGTCAGGTATCAAATGGCTCGTTGGAGTTTATGTTTTCGCGCAAGGCCGTTTTCGAGTTTTTAATGCCCGAAGGAATGGACGTTGACGACATTGAGCTGGAGTTAATCGACGCCGGGTTGGAAGAAATTGAAGAGAATGATGGCACTTATTACGCTTATGGTGAATACACCAGTTTCAGCGATTTAGCGCATGAATTGGAAAAGCTAAAAATTGAAGTAAGTAAAGCCGAATTGCAACGAATTCCTACAACTCCTGTTGAATTTAGCGAAGAGCAAATGGAAGACATTGAAAAAATGTTGGACCGTATGGAGGAAGACGAAGACGTGCAGGGGGTATTTACGAATATTGCTTAAAACGTTTAACCAATATTATTGTCATATCGAGGGCCTAATTAATTTCAAATTAGGTATCATAAGTAATTGAAAGAGATGCTGAATTAAGTTCAGCATGACGTTTCAAAGCAATTGTAAATTATGTTAGGAACGTCAACCTGAACTTGTTTCAGGTTCTGATTTATCAATCGTCATGGGGAGAAAGAATGACTGAAAAATCTGTTCCTAACTATAGATTGGTAACAGATTTCTCTCTTCGTTCGAAATAACAATTTCTTTTTATAGTTCAATTCTCTTTTTTGACCCCCAAAATCCTACCTCTTATCTAAATTCTTAGTCTATTGTATTTGTTTTCTGTTATTTTCGATGAAAACTAAAACACTTATGCTAGCGGTTCAGGAATACATCAATCATTTTATTACTATTTGGGAGAATAGCCCAAACTCATTTCCTCAGTTTCCAAAAACTTATTCTGAAGAAGAACAACAAACACGCGAACATAACTACGAAAAATTTCAGCAAAAGATAAAATCATTACAAAGCCGCAAAAAGGTTCAGCAAATGCGGAAAGACCCTGGAAAATCCTTTTTTCCAATGTTTACAGCTTTTCTGGAAATGGTATTCGATTTTGAAAAGGATCATTTGGAACTTATTCTTTCGGATAATTTTAAAGACGTTTCGAAAGACTTTTTTTATAAAGCACGTAAGTTTGGATCCGAGCTTAAACCCGATAGTATTTATCAGGCCATGCGAAATGTGTGGATTATGAACGGTGTGCAATTAATGGCTGATGTTCCGGTTAAAATTACGCCATCGGTTTTTGCGTACTCGATGATTTACCCTTACAGCGATAACTTCTTGGATGACCCGGAAGTAAGCAGCAAAGAAAAACAGGCTTTTTCGGTGCGATTTAACCAACGTTTGCACGGCGAGGATACTGCTCCTCAAAATTTTACTGAAACACAATTATATAAGCTTGTTGAGATGTTTGAAGCTGAGTTTCCGAGAGGGAGTTTCCCCGAGGTTTACGAAAGTTTATATGCCATTCAGAAAGGGCAAACCGATAGCTTGAAAATGATAAAAGAGAATGGGCTTTCCGAGCATGAAATTCAAACCATTTGTTTCGAAAAGGGTGGGGCATCGGTACTAGCCGATGGTTATTTGGTTGCCGGAAAATTAACGCAACAGCAGGAGCAGGCTTTGTTTGGTTATGGTGTGTATTTGCAGTTGCTCGACGATATTCAGGATGTAAAAGAAGATTCGCTGGCATTTACAAAAACTATGTTCTCATGTTTGCCTGAGGCGGATTTGGCCAGTTTTGTCAACAAAACCATTCATTTTGGGCGTGTGGCTTTAGACGAAATGTGTTGTTTTCCGGGTGTTAAAAACAATGCTTTTCTCGACTTGATGAACCGTAGTATTGAAATGATGGTAATTGAATCGGTAGGTTTAAACAACACCTGGTACACAAAAAATTATTTAGCTCAGCTGGAAAAACATTCGCCACTGCACTTCGAATTTGTTCGTGAAAAGCATAGCCAAAGTAAATCGCAACGTTTTGCACTGTTTCAGAAGTATTTTGATTCGGCAAAGTAGGGTATTGGGGATTTCCAACCTCGTATAAAAAAAAAGGATGCTGCAAAAACTTTGCAACAACCTTTTATATTGTGTAAGCTAATTCGGGTATGAGTGACAATTGCGGCTTGGAAGCCACAACATCCATTTTAGAAATTCTTATAATCCCATTTTCCACGGTAGGCACGATCGAGCATCATATTTGCCCAATTGTCGCCTTTAAATTGTTCTTTCTCGGCATTCCAAATTAATGGGCGTTGTACTTCGTAGGCAATGTTTGCCACATTACAAAGTGCCGATGTACTGTGTCCGATTTCAACATCGCAATTTGGACGGGTGCGTGTTTTCATGGCATCAACCCAATCTTGATAATGATCTTCGCTAAAGTAAACGCGTTCGTCGGTTTCTTTAATGTCTTGTTTTGCCAGTTTTTCGTTCGGGAAAGTACGCAGGTAGTCGCGACTCACTTCAATTTTACCTTCGGTGCCAATAAACTGTACCGAATTGTTGTCGCCTTTTCCGCCCCAAAGTTTGTGGTTAATACGCGTGCCATTTTCGTAAACCATAGTTAAACCATGTGTTTGTGCAGGCTGGTTTGGAGGAAGAAAATGTACAGGAGCTGAACCGTCCATGTCGAGTGCCCATTGTGCAATGTCGAACATGTGCGCACCCCAGTCGGTAATTAAACCGCCACCAAAATCGCGGTAACCACGCCACCATGCCCAAGGATCTTTTGATGCACTAACCGGACATAAATCTTTGTGATAACCTCGGTACATTGATGGTCCAACCCATTCGTTCCAATCTAAACCTTCGGGTGTTTCCTCAATAGGAAGACTACATTGCTGAATAGGTTCGCCAATGCTTACGTTAACTTCTTTAATGTCGCCAATGTAACCGTTTCGTACCAATTCTACCGCATGGCGGAAATCGCGCCACGAGCGTTGCATGTTACCTGTTTGGAAAACACGGTCGTATTTACGTGTGACATCTACCATTGCACGTCCTTCGGAAACCGTTAAGGCCAGTGGTTTTTCACAATAAATATCTTTTCCTGCTTTTGCAGCATCGACAACCATTTGTGCGTGCCAGTGGTCGGGTGTTACAACTACAACTGCATCAATGTCTTTATTTTCCAACATTTCGCGGTAGTAATGGTAGCTTTTTATTTCAGCACTTTTATCGTTGTCGGCATTGCTTTTATTTGCAGCATCGACAAACGTTTTAAGCTTACTCTCGAAAACATCGCAAGCAGCAACTGCTACTGTTTCTTTGCACGCGTTAATACCGCGAAGCAAAGTGTAAACTTGTTTTCCATGACCAATGTAGCCAATGTTAATTTTGTCGTTTGCGGCAACAAATCCGTTTCCACCCAATACGTGGCGCGGAATAATAGTAACTGCAGCAGCTCCGGCAGCAGTTTTGCCAATAAAGTTTCTTCTGTTCATTTTGTAGGAATTATTGATTTAGTACGTATTTATGTTTTAGTTATTTTCCATCTTTTGCACAGCGAAATCCTGTGTTAAAAAGTGATGTTTCGTGCGAGTTCATCGAACGTCCGCTAACCGAAAAACTATCTTCGCCGTATTGGTCGAAAAAGAAGGAACCGCTTCTTATGGTTTTTACACTTGCATCTTCGCGAATTGGTGCTGTACTACCTGGATAAGCTTTGTAATTATCGGAGCACCATTGCCACACGTTTCCGCCCATATCGGTTAAGCCGGCTGCATTTTCGCCAAAAGTTCCAACTGGACAAGTGTAAGGGTGACCATCCAGGATTTCTGGTGACTCAAGTGTACCTTGCCAGGTATTTGCGAAATATTTTCCGTCAACCGAAATCTCATTTCCCCAGCTAAATTTTTCGCCTGAGTTTTTACCACTTCGTGCGGCAAATTCCCATTCGGCTTCGGTGGGTAAACGTTTGCCTGCCCATTTTACATACGCTAAAGCGTCGTTCCAACTTACATGTACAACAGGATGAGTATCGATGGCTTCAGGTCCGTTTGGTCCAAAAGGCTTACGCCAGAATGCACCTTTCATTAATTCCCAGTTTTTTATTTCGAGGTTAAAAACACCCGAGTCGCCAAATCGTTCAGCCTCGGTTTTATGGCCTGTAGTTTCAATAAATATTTTAAACTGAGCCACCGTTACTGGCGACTTATCAATTGAAAATGGTTTTACGGTAACTTTATGTGCTGGTGTTTCTTGTGGTAGTCCTGTATCGGATCCCATCATAAAAGTGCCGCCTTCAAAAGCTATCATTTCGCTTTCAGGAACTATTTTATTTGAAGAACTTTTTTCAGACTCCGATTTTGTTACAGCTGATTTCTCTGATGCTGGACTTTTGGCTTTAGTTGCCTCTGATTTCTTTTCAGATTGATTTCCGGCGCACGAAACGAGTACAAGAAATACAAATAGGGAATATACTTTATTCATAGTTGATTTATGTGAGGCGTAAAATTGGCAGTTTTTATCGGGGAATCAAAATTATTTTTTTTACATAAAGTTCTTTTTTATTATTTTGTTTTTAGAGATGCAAATTGTTATTATTGTGTTTATTACAAAAAGCCTTTTCTAGATTATTTTTGGTAGCTTGTTTTTGAAGCAAATTCCATACTAAAATTGAGTGAACCGGGAATGAAACTTACTGTAATCGATGTCGTTATAACTGGTCTAGAATATGCTTTTGTTTGCTGATTTATATTGAAGAAAAGCTGCGGATATACTAAAAGATGAATAGAATGAATCCACAGTAATAATACTAGAGTAACAAGATGAAAATAAATACAAAATGATACCAACAAAAGAACAGTTCGAAAAAAGATTTAAAAAGCTCCAAAAAGAGCATAAAAAACGAATTACAAAAAAGAATAAGCCGGAAAAGAACGTGGGTAATGGAATTTACCAACGATATAAACGACCTGTGCTTACCGCAGATCATGCTCCTTTACATTGGAAGTATGATTTAAACTACGAGCAAAATCCGTTTTTAATGCAACGCATTGGAGTGAATGCAACATTAAATAGTGGGGCAATTTATTTCGAGGGCAAATACATCTTAATGGTTCGTACCGAAGGTTGGGATCGTAAGTCGTATTTTGCTGTGGCCGAAAGTCCTAATGGAATTGATAACTGGCAATTTTGGGAACGACCTGTAATCCTGCCCGAAACCGATGAGCCGGATACCAATGTTTACGATATGCGTCTCACGCAACACGAGGATGGCTGGATTTATGGCGTTTTCTGTTCCGAACGAAAAGACACTTCAGCTCCGGCTGGCGACACATTGATGGCCACTGCAAGAGGTGGAATTGCGCGTACCAAAGATTTAAAAACTTGGGAACGTTTGCCTGATTTTATTTCGCATCACGGGCAGCAGCGAAACCTGGTTTTACATCCCGAGTTTGTTGATGGGAAATATGCTTTTTATACCCGTCCACAAGATGGATTTATAGAAGTTGGAGGCGGTGGTGGAATTGGCTGGGCTTTGGTTGACGATATTACAAAAGCAGAAGCACCTGTTGAGAATATTATTGATGAGAAAATCTATCACACTATTAAAGAGTTAAAAAACGGACAAGGACCGGCGCCTATTAAAACCGAAAAAGGTTGGTTGCATTTGGCACATGGTGTAAGATCTTGTGCTGCAGGTTTACGTTACACACTGTTTATGTTTATGACCGACTTACAAGATCTTTCGAAAGTTATTGCCCGCCCCGGTGGATATTTTATGGCTCCTGAAGGCGAAGAGCGTGTGGGTGATGTATCGAATGTACTTTTTACAAATGGCTGGATTTGCAACGAAAACAACGAAGTATTCATTTATTATGGTTCGTCGGATACCAGAATGCATGTAGCTACTACAACGGTTGAGCAATTAATTGATTATTGTTTGAATACTCCTGAAGATGAATTTCGCACTGCAGCAAGCGTTTGTACGATAAATAAGTTGGTAGATACCAACAAGGGACTTTATTAATCGAAATATTTGTTGTAAGCTTGACTTCAGTAATTAACAAATCGAAAAATAATGTCGAAAATATACAACTGGGCCATTTTAGGTTGCGGCAGAATAGCCGGAAAATTTGCGAGTGACTTAAAACTTTTACCCAATGCTAATTTATATGCAGCTGCTTCGCGGAGTATCGAAAATGCGCAGCAGTTTGCCAACGAATGGGATTTTGAAAAAGCTTATGGGAGTTATCTGGAAATGCTTAACGACCCGAATGTAGATGCTGTATATGTGGCGACACCACACTCGCATCATTACGAGCATACTTTACTTTGTCTAAATCACAAAAAAGCGGTGTTGTGCGAAAAGGCTTTTGCCATGAATTTAAACGAGGTAAATGAAATGGTGACTTGTGCAAAGCAAAATTCTACCTTTTTAATGGAAGCGTTTTGGACCATGTTTCAGCCTAGTTTTACCAAGGCAATGGAAATTGTTAATTCGGGTGAACTTGGTGCTTTAAAAATCGTCCGTTCCGACTTTGCTTTTAACGCACCTTTTATCGAAGACAAACGATTGTACAATACCAGCCTGGGAGGAGGCTCGTTGTTAGACATTGGTATTTACCCGGTTTTTGCTGCACTTACTTCACTCGGAGTACCAAAATCAATTAAAACATTTGCCGACTTTAGCCCAACTGGCTCCGAAGAAAGTATAAATATGATGTTTAAATACGACGGAGGTGAAATGGCAAATCTTACCTCTAGTTTTGCCACACATTCGCCCATTCAAACCGAATATTTATGCGAGAAAGGTTATGTGGTTTTAAATCCGCGCTGGTTTACTCCAACCGATATTACGATTTGGAAAGAGGGTGGGGAAGTAAGCACCATTGAATCGAAACATCGCGAAGGTTTTGGCTACCAATATGAAGCTCAACATGTAATGGAATGTTTGGATGCCGGTTTAATCGAAAGCCCAAAAATGACTTGGGAAATTAGTCAGAATTTGATGGAGATCTTGGATCGCATTCGTATTGATGCTGGGATTTTTTTCCCCGAACACGATAAGAACCTATTCTTTTAACCAAGGTGAAGCTTTGTAATCGTTTACCTGCAATGAACATTATTCATAAAACAGGTGATAATGTTTGATGCAATTTACAGGAAATAATCGAACTTGTAATCTGCACATTACAACTCAAGTTGCCCTTCGATTTAATCTTAAATTTCTGTTAACACATCGAAAAATAAATAAAGAAAAAATTCTCTAAACAGTTTTGTGTATATTTTTGAAATGAACGATAGAATAAAAATTCGGAAGAAAACAATGAACGCCACTCGAAAAAATAGCTTAAAAAACCAGGTTTCGGAACCAACATTAAAAAGGTTGCCGGGTTATTTATTTTTTCTTGAAAAAGTTCGCGAGGAAGGCTTAATAAATATTTCGGCACCTACCATTGGAAATGCATTAAAATGCGATCCAACTCAGGTTGTAAAAGATTTATCGGTAACCGGAATTAAAGGGAAACCACGTGTAGGTTATAATACTTACGAATTATGCCATGCACTTGAAGAATTTTTAGGTTTTAATCATGTAAATGAGGCATTTTTAGTTGGAGCAGGTAACCTTGGTAATGCGCTAATGTCATATCAGGAACATCAAACGCTGGGCATAAAAGTTATTGCTGCATTCGACGTGAGCAAAGAAAAAATTGGACAACATATTGGTGGTATTCATGTACTGGAATACAATAAGTTATTCCATTTGTCGAACAGATTAGAAGTGAAAATTGCCATACTAACTACACCTAACGAGGTGGCGCAAGAAGTGGCTGAGGATTTGGTGAATTGTGGTATAAAAGCTATTTGGAATTTTACGCTTACCAATCTTAATTTACCCGATAATATTATTGTGCAAAATACGTCGATGAGCTCTTTTGCTGCGGTATTACTTCGACGTTTAAACGATTCAGAAAGTTAATTATTTAATATAAGTGATGATGAACAGAGTAACAACATTTTTAAACTGCGTGACAAATACAATAAAGAAAAAATTCTTTAAATTAGAAAATAGTGACATTGGTCATACTTGTCAGGAGCTAAAAAAAATGACAGGAGAAGCAAATTCAATTGAAGAATTAAAACTTACCGAAGACTACGCAATAAAATACAATTGCACTACACGTTGGCAAACACTGTAGTTAATTATCTGTTTTTAGTTTATTCCCATAAAACAATTATGGGGAAATGTATGAATGCTGATAACATGTTTCTTACATGATACTTCAGGTATGTTTGAATGGGTTGATGTACGAAAAATCATCTTTTCTTTCCCTCTTTTTATTTAATGCCTACCTTTGGTTTCATATTGAATCAACAAAACTTAATACATGAATAAAAATACATTACTACTTACAGTTGTGCTGTTAAGTACATTTAGCATTTTTGCACAGGCTCAGAAAAGACCTGCTCCGCAACCGGCACCCGAAACTAGCGAAAAGTTTAAATTAGGTATTGCTGGATATACTTTTCATAAATTCGATTTACAAACCACTTTGGAAACTTTGCAACGTTGCGATGTGCAATATTTGTGTATAAAAGATTTTCATTTACCTGTAAAAAGTACCGATGAGGAAATTGCTGCATTTCATAAAAAATGTGCGGAATATGGTGTGAAAGGATACGCAGTTGGTCCTTTGTACATGAAGAGTGAAAAAGATATTGACAAATTTTTTGAATATGCCAAAAGAGTTGGTGTAAAAACCATTGTTGGCGTACCTGAGTATGACTTACTTCCTTATGTTGACAAGAAAGTAAAGGAATACGGTTTCAATTATGCCATTCATTTACACGGTCCTGATATTGATAAATTTCCGGATGCTGAGGATGTTTGGGAACACACAAAAGATTTAGATCCTCGAATTGGAATGTGTCTGGATATTGGTCATGACACACGGAATGGAAAAGACCCGGTAGCCGACTTAAAGAAGTATCATTCGCGTGTATTCGATATTCATTTAAAAGATGTTACAGGGGCATCGAAACAAGGTTACTCGGTGGAAGTTGGCCGGGGAATTATTGATTTTCCTGCTTTTGTAAAGATGCTTCGCAAAGTAAATTATACGGGTGTAGTTAGTTTAGAGCACGAACGAAATATGGGTGACCCATTTATGGGAATTGCTGAATCGATAGGTTACTTTAGAGCTATGGTTGAAGCCACAAAATAGTTCTTTTAATACTATTACAAAAAGGTGCAATCAATATGACGATTGCACCTTTTTTTGTCATTAAATTCAAAAAAATCACAAATCAAATTAATTCGAAAGCTTTTTCTTGCCAATTATTCACGGTTTCAATGGTTTTGAAGAATCTATATCGAACTTAATTTTCTATTTTTGTTTTGTGAAAATGTTGGGCACAATATATCGTCGGAATATATATGGGTTAATGGGAACTTTGGTGTTTCATATTTTACTCTTTTCTGCTTTTCTATTAGCTGATGTTGAAATAAAAGGAAACGTTAAAGACGAAGCTATTGTAATTGAGTTTCCTGATATAGTTCCGGAACCTGAAGTTGTTGAAGACGAAGTGGAAAATTTGGAGCAAAATCAACCCAATAATCGCAATGAGAATATTAATAATCGAAGTAATTTAGCATCCAATCAAACTGCACGCGAAAACACCACAAAGTCGGCCGATGAATTTTTCGATGATGACTATTTGAAGGAATTGGAAGCAGCCAAACGCTTAGTTTCTGATGTAAATGAAAATCTTTCGAAAGAAATAATAGATTTAAGCGACATAAAAATGCCCGTTGAAACAACAGAAGGACAGGACCCTGATTCAATTAAAAACATTATTTATACCGGTGAAAGTAACATCGTTTATCATCTCGAAAATCGTTATCATATAAGCATGGCAAACCCTGTTTATCTATCGCAAGCAGGGGGGCTGATTATTGTCGATATTACGGTGAATCGCAAAGGGAAAGTTACAAGTGCAGTAGCCAGAGTTAACAACAAAATAAGTGATAATCAAATCTTGCTTTATGCACAGGAAGCTGCGTCACGTACACGTTTTAATGCGGACAATTCTGCTCCTTCGAATCAAAAAGGTACAATTCAATATACCTTTATAGCTCAATAAATCATCCTATTTATTTCTACTCTTTAACATGATTTAACACCTTTTTTTTGTGTGATTACTAAACCTGCTTTATATTTGCGATACGTTTATTTTCATAAGTTTAGGTTTAGTTAGGTTAGTTAGTTTAATGAGAAAAGGATAGGTTATTGAACCTGTCCTTTTTGATTTTATACCCCCATCGAATATTTTCCATTCTTTTCATTTAATTTTTAATTTAATTTTTATCTTTATAAATTCTTGTAAGACCTTGTTTATTAGCTCAATTGCTAATTAAAAGCCTGATTGTTTTTCAAGTTGTGAATAGAATAATTTTAAATAGAGGGTTACCTTTTTACCAATAATCGAATAATATAGTAGAAGATGATAAATTACACGGATGCGCAAATCCTGAAGGGGATCTTAAGACACGATAATTTAATTTTACAGGATATCTACAAACAGTATTACTATAAAGTAAATTATTTCATCAAGAAAAACCAAGGAAGTGAAGATGATGCCAGTGACATTTTTCAGGAAGCCATTATTGTGATTTACAGGAAATTAAAGGAAAATGATTTAATTTTCGAAAAAAGTTCTTTTCAAGGTTATTTATTTTCGGTTTGTCGATTTCTCTGGTTGAAGCAGTTAGAAAAAAGACGAATTGAAAGAGAAAGGCTGAACGATTCATTGCCGTTCCAGGAAGACTTATACGACGATAATTTAGTTGAACTGGTAGATCAAAACGCAAAATACGGATTGTATCAAAAGCACTTTAAAACCTTAAGTACTGATTGTCAGAAATTATTACAACTGTTTTTTGAAAAAGTCCCGCTTAGAGAGATAGCGAAAATAATGGGCTACAAAACAGAGAAATACGCAAAAACCCGAAAATATAAGTGTAAAGAATTACTTATTAAGCGTATAAAACAGGATACAGAATTTAAAAAAATACTTGAAGATGACACCTAAAACAGAATTATTTGGACGCATTGAAGATTATTGTTTAGAGTTATTGGACGCTCAAGAAACCTCAACATTTGAAAAAGAATTAGAGTTAAATGAAGAATTAAGGGAAGAAGTAGAACTTCATAAAAATATCCACGCTGCAATTACAGAATTGGATATTTTAGACCTTAAAGGAAAACTCGAAGCTATTCAAATTGAAAACAACCCCGATACTTTAACAAATGAATCTTTTGAGTTATTCGATGAATTCACCCAAATTCAGGAAGTAACCGAGAAGTTAGCCCCGGAAGAACTAATTAACAGTTTCGAATCCCTACCCAAAGTACACGTTTACCAACACGAAATAGCTTCTAAGGAAAATATTCATCATTACTACAAAGAGCAAAATGTGAGTAATGAAGTGGATGTGATGGAAGATGACCTCAATGGCTTTGATATGGAAGGATTGGAAGGTCTAGAAGAAGCAGTCTTGGAAACAGATATCTTAAATCTTCGCGAAACATTGCAGCAGGTTGCCAGCTCTGTTGAACCTCAATATTCAGTAACAGATATCGATGAGTTCCTTAACGGTGAACTTAGCGATGATATATTGGCTGAATTTGAAGTTGAGCTTGAGCAAAATGACGATTTGCAAGGAGAGGTTAGTTTACATAAAGATATTGAGCTTGCTGTAGGCGAAGAAGATGTGATGGATCTTCGTGGCGAGTTACGCAACATTATGCAATCGGAAACTTCGTGGAACGTTAGTGAAAAGAGCATTGAAGACTTTATTGACGGAATTTTAGAAGAAGATTTATTAGCAGAATTCAATGCTGAATTGGAGGAAAATACGGATCTAATCGCTGAAGTTGCTTTAAGAGAACATATAAACAATGCGATTGCGGAATCCGATATACAATCGTTAAGAGCCGGATTAGCTAAGGCACGAACAGATGCTGACAAAAAAGAGGTAAAATCTATTGTTATGCCGCATTTCGAGGTGGGGACAACACGGTTTTGGCGAAACAGCGTAGCGATGATTGTTGTTCTGGTTGGTTTGGCGGGTATATTAAATACCGGATTGCAATCAGTTGATAAATCGTACAACAAGTACTTCGAATCGCCTACATGGGCCTCTGAACGTTCCGTAACCAATACTTTAAATACTATTCAAACGGCACAAATCCATTTTCAGGCCGCTGAATATCAAAAAACCATTGATTTTCTGAATGTGACTTCAATTGCTAAAGATGAAGCGTTTGTTGCCGAATTCTATAAAGGCTTAAGTTATCAGAATCTTGATGATTTCAATGCTGCAATTCTTGAGTACTCAAAGGTAATAACACATGGAAATAACATGTTTATTGAGGAAGCCGAATGGTACAAGTCTTTATGTTACTTGAAGTTGAACAATAAACTGGAAGCAAAACAGGAGTTAGTTGCAGTAATCGATAGAAAAGGACATTATGAAAAAGATGCCAAGGCCATTTTAAGGCGACTTCGTTACTCATTCAAATGATAATTCGTCCGAATTAATTCAAAAAATATACACATTCAAAAGAAAGCCTGTCGTTTACGATAGGCTTTCTTGGTATTCGGAACTTTTCATTGTCGATATTTACTCTCAATTATAGCTTGATATATTCAGTATTCAATAAACTAGAAAGTTTTCTGATTTGTTTTTTTTGGAGTTTCGGTTAATTGATAGTAATCGTCAGGAGTTTTGCTTTTTCTTTTTTATTTTCTGAATACGTAAACTTTGATCGATAGTAAAAGCAAGGATTAAAAGAATTAGAAGTGCAAAAAAGTAGATGTCGTAGCTGGTGTAAAGAGGTGAATTGTCTCCAATACTTTTAAAACCCATCCAATAATGCGGGTGTGCTAAACGGGAGTTCGCCTTTTCTAGATATGATAACTTTGCTTGACGAAGCGCTTCATCTTTTGTCTTGCCCTTTTTTAGGTTTTTATAAAAGGAGCTCATGATTTGGGTGCCCGATTCATCTTCAACTTCCCATAAGGACATAATTATTGCAGGGCAACCTGCAAATAAAAAACCACGGGCTAAACTCATCATCCCTTCACCTTTTTGCAATTTTCCAATACCAGTATTACAGGCACTAAGTACAGCCAAATGAGCATTTAATTCAAGGTTATAAATGTCGATAGTATTTAACCAGCCATCTTCTTCAATAGGTTTGTCCTCATCTTCTGGAGAGAATGCTAATCTAGAAAATGCGGGCAGTGAATCGTTTATGAAGGCATGCATTGCCAGGTGAAGAATGTCATAATGTTTACTTTCTTCTCTGAATTTTTTTTCAGAAGCATCTTTCCCTCTGAATATCGTTGTGTTTATAGTTTCTGAAATGGCATCCACTTCCTTTTGTACTCCGGGTAATGGCATTAAAGTGTAGCTTGCATCCGACAGTTCAAATTTATTTGATTGATACTCAGGGGCAAAAGCCAAAGTCTTGTTTTTAAGCTTTTGTTTTGCTCCTCTATTCTGAAAAAGAATATTAACAGAGTTCGCATAATTGATATTGTAATCTTTAATTAAGTAATCAAGATTTGAAAAATTAATATTTTTACTTGTATCAGGAAGTGTTTGCAATAAACCATCAAACGAAATATAATTTAAGTTACCATCAGGGATAATGACCAGATTTTTATGTGCAATTTCCTTTTCAAATGGTGCAATAAGCAAATTGTATAAGTTGTGCGAGGCAATACAAAACTTCTTTGAGTCATCATCTTTAGTAAAGAGGTACGCCGGATTTGACATAAAAGTAAACACCGTTTCTATCGATTCTTTTGTGGTTTGATCAATTGTGTTTTTATGAAAAATGAGTTCTTCTTTGGTAATTAGAAACGTAAATAATAGGGTAGTGGTATCTACATTATTTCTGGTTTCTGTTTGCCTGTCAGGTTCAACTATTAAATATTCAGAAATAGCTTCGTTCCTATCCATCTCATTTTGAATGCTACTTATGGATAAAACATTTTTTGCATATTTTAAATTGTAATAATCCGAATACTCTTCTTCAAGTAGACGATTTAATTCATCGCGTTCTCTTGATGCTTCGAATACTTTCTTATTGTACTCTTCAATTAATAGACTGTCCGCATCGTCGTAACTATTTTCCTCAAAAATTTTCTGCGTAAAAATGGAAATGGTACTGTTTAGTCTATTTTCATATTGAAGTAAACTGTCAGGAATTAAGCTATTCTCTTGGGCCAAATCGTTGGATAACTTGTCGAAGATTGAACTACTCCTTACTTGCTCCGAGCTGTTAAATGCCAATTCAATAAAATCTTTATTTCCGGTAGCCTCATATGCTAAAAAAGCAGTTTCAATTGTTCTTGTAAAAGTTGAATGCTCTAACTCTGCCAATTGAATTTTGCTCTCATCACTCGAAATCTC
>JAUVDE010000285.1 GCA_030595485.1 Draconibacterium sp. | reverse complement strand
GAAGCGGGACTCGGACAAGAAGCATTCAGAGATTCAGTTGTAATGGAACGTGCCTGGGAATTTGCAGGAGCTGAAATAAATCCTTCCAGATGGTATGACCTTGTACGTTTGGAAAGAGTTGAAGAAGCAGCACAAGACAGACATGAATGGGAACTCCCAATTCTGAATCCTCCAACAAAAGAAGACTATTTTGCTCCAATTCCAATTAGCGAAATATTGATTAATCCAAACCTGAAGTAACAGTTGTTGTAATAATAATTGCAGGTAATCGATTAATTTCAAAATTTATAGATTTAGTTTGGTTAGTTAGATTTAAAGGGAGGTGGTGTTATACTGCCTTCCTTTTTCTATATTTAAATTGAAATGAATATTCTGAAAAATTGAAACCAATAAAAACCGTAAACTATGAAAACCAGTTTCCAAAGAAAAATTAAACTTATTGCTCTAATGCTTTTAACCACAGGACTAAGCCTTTTTGCTCAAGTAAAAATGTCCGAAGAACAATGGGTTCTGCCAACTTACAAGGTAGAGCCAGCCGAAAAAGCCCCAATGTTTTTTACCGGAGAAAGTTTTCAGGGGGCACGAAAAGTGATTTATCCCTATGCATTAAACGATGTTATTTCTAATGAAAAGGAAGAACAGAGTTGGAAAGCTTTAATGTTGGAAAACGAATACATACAATTGTGTATTACACCCGAAATAGGTGGTAAACTGTACTACGCAACCGACAAATCAAACGACTATAATTTTATTTACAAAAACAATGAAGTAAAACCCTCGAACATTGGAATGACCGGTGCCTGGGTTTCTGGTGGAATCGAGTGGTGTGTTTTGCATCATCACCGGGCATCTACTATGCTACCTATGGATTATAGCATGGCAGAAAATGCCGATGGCAGTAAAACCATTTTTATTGGTGAAACCGAACCTCGCCACCGAATGCGCTGGACAGTGGGAGTTACGGTTCATCCGGGCAAATCGTATTTCGAAGCCGAATTGTCGATTTACAATCCTACGCCCTATACCAATACCTTTTTATACTGGGCAAATGTGGCAACGCATACCAACGAAAACTACCAAACCATATTCCCGCCAAGTGTTGATTTTGCAACATTTCATGCAAAAAACGAATTTACCCGCTGGCCCATTTCAACAGAAATATATCGGGAGCAGGATTTCACCGAAGGTGTTGACATTAGCTGGTGGAAAAATGTAAAAAAATCAGCTTCCTTTTTCTCGTGGGATTTAAAAGAAGATTTTATGGGTGGATACGACCATGGTTCAAACAGCGGAACTGTTCATATAGGCGACCACAACATTGTTAAAGGAGCCAAACTTTGGGAATGGGGTTCTGGTCCGCGCGGTCAGGCAACTGAAGGGAGATTAACCGAAACCAGTGGTCCGTATGTGGAAATAATGGTTGGTGCTTTTTCCGATAATCAGCCCGACTACACTTGGATTAGACCCTATGAAACCAAAACGTGGAAACAATATTGGTATCCGGTAAAAGACATTCAAGGTTTTAAAAATGCAAATCTCGATGCAGCTGTTAACCTGGAACAGCGTGATAATAACAATGTGTTTCTGGGTTATCATTCAACTCAAAAAGTGGAGAAAGCACAAATTATTCTTAAAAATGGCGATGCTATAATCTTACAAAAAGATTTACAGATTTCACCTGAAAAAGCATTTACGGAATTGGTGGAAATAGACGGTAATTATAATTTTACTGATTTATATACCGCTTTGGTAAATACCGAAACAAATGAGGTGCTAATCTCATATCAACCTCTTGAAAAGAAACGAGTGGACGATTTGCCCGCAATTGTTGACAAACCAAAACAGCCAGAGGATATAACTACCGTTGAAGAATTGTACTTAACAGGCAGTAGACTGGAGCAATTTTACAAAACCTCAATGAATTACTATGAGGAAGCCCTTAAGCGCGACCCAACGAATATTAGAACCAATACTGCAATTGGAAATCAATACCTTAAAAATGGCGATTACAACACAGCCCGAACTTATTTTGCAAGAGCAGCAAAACGTTTAACAAACGATTATACCCGACCTTCAACTTGTGAAACACTGTACTTGCAAGGTTTAACATTAAAGGCATTGGAACTGTACGACGAGGCTATTGATACCTTGTACCGGGCAACTTGGGACAACGCCTATCATTCAGCGGCTTACTTCGAATTAGCTCAGATTTCCTGCATAAAAGCAGATTTTGAAAAGGCACTGTATCAGATAAACGAATCGCTTTCAACTAATACAAAAAATGCACGTGCTGTGGCATTAAAAGCCTCCATTCACCGAAGGCTGGGAGATTACAATGCTGCAACGGAAACCTTAGCAAAAATTTCCAAAACCGACCCACTTAATTTCAGAGTTGCAAACGAAGTTTATCTTGTAGCAAAAGAATCGGGGAATACGCAGAAAGCAAAAAGCGAACTTGTATCGTTCTCGAAAATGATGAGGGATTTCGACCAGAATTACCTCGAATTGGCAGTTGGTTATAGTAACGAAGGAATGTTTGCCGAAGCTGAAGATATTTTAACCCGCTACGAGGGAAAGAATCCAATTGTATACTATTATTTGGGATATATTCAAGATAACAAAGGAAATAGGGAAGAAGCACGAAAACACTTTGCAGCGGCACAAAATCTTTCGGAGGACTATTGTTTTCCATT
This sequence comes from Draconibacterium sp., assembly GCA_030595485.1. Taxonomy (GTDB): domain Bacteria; phylum Bacteroidota; class Bacteroidia; order Bacteroidales; family Prolixibacteraceae; genus Draconibacterium. The sequence continues at coordinate 2,176 of JAUVDE010000285.1, read as the reverse complement.
TCGCCTTGAAACCATAAAAGTATTAGAAAAAGCCCTGAGTTATAATGAAAACGACGGGAAAGCAAACTACTACTTGGGTAATATCCTTTACAACAAACAACCTGCAAAAGCTATTAGCTATTGGGAAGAAGCCATAAAAAGCGAAACCAATTTAGCCATGGCTTATCGGAATTTGGGTTGGGGTTACTACCGTCATTATAAAGACTTCCAGAAAGCGATTCCATTTTACGAAAAAGCAATTGCCTTGGATAAGAGCAATGCCATTTTATTCACTGAACTGGACAAGCTTTACGAACTAAATAATAGTCCGGTTGATAGAAGAATGAAAATATTTGAAGGCAATGAAGAGGTTGTAAACAAGCGCGACGATGCATTTGTTCGCCAAATAACTGTTCTTACCCTGGCCGGAAAACCGGATAAATCGGTAGAATTACTAAAAGATAAGGTCTTTAGTTATCGCGAGGGAAATTCAAGAGTTCGAGAGATGATTATCGACGCACAGTTGTCGCTGGGATTAAAGTATCTAAGCGATAATAATTATCAAAAAGCACTCGACCATTTTTTGTTGGCTCAGGTACCCGACGAAGAAGCGGGGAGTGCTAGGTCAGGAAATAGAGATATTCAGGTGTATTATTTTATTGGTAAAGCCTACGATGCACTGAAAAAGAATAAACAAGCCAAAGAATATTTTGAATTGGCAACGGCTGCCAAAACTTCAAAAAGAGCTGGAGTAATGGACTATTATCAAGGTTTAAGTTTTCTGGAGCTAAATAATAAAACAAAGGCAAAAGAAATTTTTGATACCTTAATTGATACCGGAGATAAAATCATCAATAATACTGCTGAAGATGAAGCTGATTTCTTTGTCATTTTTGGTGAAAAAGAAGATGAAAATTCCCGTAATACAAAAGCATATACTTTAAGAGGACTGGGTTGTAAAGGGCTTGGTAAAACCGAATTGGCGAAAGAAGATTTGAAAAAAGCCGTTGATTTATCGGTTAGTAATTTGTGGGCTAATACCGAACTTAACAGATTATAGTGTACTTGGGATAATATTTTACCATTACTGGGATAAATTAGAGTAAGTCTTGGGCAAAATTTGCCCAAGACTTTATTTTTATATGTGTTATTTTTGAACGTTTTACAAAGCCTGAAGTAAGAGCAATTTGTATATACTCAATGGATTTAGCTAAGCGGGAATTTTGACAAATTTATTTTTGTTTGTAATGAGGCGAAATTTTCAAGCATAGCCTTAGTTACGGTTTAAAATTTTAACGAAATTACAAACAAAAAGAAAGAGTGAAAAAACCGCTTAGCTATGTGCTTTGAGTATTCGCTGGCTGAAAAATAAAATGAATGATTTATCCATGTTGAAAAGGCTTTAGCTGGCATGGGACAACAACGAAATTAGAATTAGAAATTTATAATATGACAACTAAGAAAATGCTTGCAGGGATCGTTTTAATCCTGATTAACTCCATTCTTTTTGCACAAAATTTGAACGATAAAAACCAATTATCACTCGATGGCCAATGGGAAATAATTTTTGACGATAAAAACGAAGGTGTAAAAGGCCAATGGCACCTAAATAAAAACTACGAAAGTAATTTGCTAAAACGTACGATTACGGTGCCCAGCTGTTGGGAAGAGTTTGAAAAGGACTACGAAGGTGTGGCGTTTTACCGTAAAAAGTTTACGCTTCCTGAATCGTGGAAAGGCAAAATCCTTGAGCTAAAATTCGATGCATCCAACTACATGACCCAAGTTTGGCTAAACGAACAGGTAGTCGGTTTCCACGAAGGTGGTTACACACCTTTTAGTTTCCGAATTGATAAACTGGCAAAGCCGGGCGAAGAAAATGTATTATGCGTTCGTGTAATAAGTCCCATAATTCTAACTGATAAACGTATTGATGGTCTGGGCAGACAGGAAGTTCCCATGTGGCGCGGTGCCATTACTGGTGGAATCTGGCAATCGGTAAATATTAAAGCCACAGGGACAACACGTTTTACTGATGTATTTTTAGAACCAAATATTAATAACAATACACTTGCTGTAAATCTCGAACTGGAAAATGTAGAAACAGCTATTAGTGCATCAGAAGTTCGATTACAGATATTATCAAATGAGGGTGGGGAAGTTGCACGTTTGAGAACAAGTATTGACGTGCTTCCCG
>JAUVDE010000116.1 GCA_030595485.1 Draconibacterium sp. | reverse complement strand
ACCATAATAAATACATCTAACAGAACATCCATATCTTCAATATGTGCAAATTCTTTTGTTGTAATTCCTTGCGATATTATTATTCTAATATTTTCTTTTTCCCATTCGTCAAGTTCGTTTCTTAAATCATCTATAAAATGAAAATGCTCAAAAAAGTCTGCTTTTAAAGTCTCGTGATAATTCGCCGCATCATTTAAAACCTCCATTCTTTTAATCAAATACTTTTTCATTTTCCCGGATGCACTTAAATCTGTGTTGTCAATAATTACTGATAACTGATTTTTCAAGTTAATTAGTTCCGTTGAAACAACTTCTTTAAACAAATCTTCTTTACTTGCAAAGTGATAATATAAAGAGCCTTTTGCTTTCCTTGCAATTTTTGCTATTTCATCCATAGATGTTTTATGGAAACCAAATCGGCTAAACAATCTGTTTGCAACACTTAATATTTTATCTCTTGTATCTTCAATTGCCATGTTATACTATTTGTATTATTTGACTATTTACGTTTTATAGTACAAAGGAAATATTTTTTATTATAATGACAAAATTAGTTGATGATTATTTTTGAGGTGGCAAGAAATAGCTCTTTTGCAAATTTAGCCTTGCTGATTGTTGCTTCACCCGGCAAAAATTGAACAAGTTCGGCTTTGTATTTTTCGGAATACAATTTTTATCAATGTTGTTAAATACATTATCATATGCAATATTATACATATGTGACTTTAGTTGCAAATATACCTCAACAGAGTGCTGTATCCCCACAGTAGCAAACAACACAGCCCTTTATCTGACTTTTATCAGTCAATTAACAAATAGTTTACAAAAGCATTCGAACAGGCACTATTAATATTCGAATAACATTGAAACTGATTAAAATCCTATCTTTGCGGCCTGAAAAATATAGCTGATTTTAAAATACGAAAAGGCATGAAAAATATAAAATTCATTTCAGCTGCAGAAGCAGTAAAAGTAGTTAAATCGAACGACCGTGTTCATATGCACAGTGTTGCAGTTACACCTCTTCCACTTATCAATGCTTTGGTAGAAAGAGGCCGAAACAAAGAATTCCGTAACGTACGTATCCAGCATATCCACACCGAAGGTGAAGTGGGTTATGCGGACAAAGAATTTGAAGGAATCTTTCAGTTGGAATCGTTCTTTGTTGGTGGAAATGTAAGAAAACAAACTCAAGCCGGTTATGCCGATTATATTCCTGTATTCTTACAAGAAACACAGCGTTTAATCCGTGAAGGATATTTAAAAGTAAACGTTGCCATGATTCAGGTTTCATCTATCGACAAACACGGTTATGTATCGTTAGGAACTTCGGTTGATGCTACTTTAGCAGCTATTGAAAATGCCGACACAACTATTGCTATCATCAACCCAAATGTACCACGTGCCTTTGGAGATGCCATGATAAAAGTTGATGACATCGACTTATTTGTTGAAGACGACAGCCCATTATACGCTCCGCCTACGGGTGTAATTAGCGACACCGACCGTACAATTGGTGGTTATGTTGCCGAATTGGTAGACGATGGTGCAACGCTTCAAATGGGTATTGGTGCTATCCCTAACGCTGTTTTAAGCATGTTAGGTAACCACAAAGACCTTGGTGTTCACTCTGAAATGTTTGCCGATGGTATTCTTCCTTTGGTTGACAAAGGTGTTGTGAATGGTAAAAACAAAGCTATTGACAAAGGTAAAATGGTTGCTACCTTCTTAATGGGTTCTACTGGTCTTTATGACTTTATCGATAATAACCCTGGTGTTTTAATGCAAGATGTTAAATACACCAACCGTGTAAATATTATTGCTAAAAACCCTAAAGTAACTGCAATTAACTCTGCACTTCAGGTTGACATTACTGGTCAGGTTTGTGCCGATTCAATTGGAACAACACATTACTCGGGTGTTGGTGGTCAAATCGACTTTTTGCGTGGTGCATCGCTTTCGAAAGGTGGTAAACCAATTATTGCAATGCCATCGATTACCGCTAAAGGAATCAGTAAAATTGCGCCTATCTTAACTCCGGGTGCTGGTGTTGTTAGTACACGTGCTAATATCCACTGGGTAGTAACCGAGTTTGGTGCAGTTAATTTATACGGAAGAACTTTACAAGACAGAGCTAAATTGTTAATTTCAATTGCACATCCCGATCATCAAGAGAATTTGGACAAAAATGCCTTTGAAAGATTTGGGCCTCACTTCCATTATGTTTGGGACGAAAAATAAACAATATATCAAACTCAAGTTTGAAGAAAAGGCAAACTTCGGTTTGCCTTTTTTTATCTCTAAAGTCGCGTCAAAAGAGATGAGACTATTTAAAATATTGCATTAGCATCAATCCTCCGGCTTCCGATGTCAGCCACCTCCTTTTAAAAAGGAGGACTTGTACAGAAGTTGCTGCTTTGGGTAAGAATTAATTCCTCTTTGATAAGAGGAATTAAAGGGGATTGAATGAGAAGAAAGTTACACTTTGATTTATCACAGTTCAGATTGCAGCACAGAAAATAATTACATGACGAATCGCAGCAATTTTATTCGAATACAAATCGAATATTAACTATTTCTGAATTTAACTTTCAAAAACATATGTTTTTCTGATTTACTGATTTCAGTATACATAGAACTATAACTTTGTACTCGTCAAATTTTTGACTACTAACATTTTATAATCATTATACATAATGAATATTTCACACATAGAACACATCGGTATTGCAGTTAATAGTTTGGAGGAAGCTATTCCATACTACGAGAACATGCTAGGATTAAAATGCTATGCTATTGAAGAAGTAGCAGAGCAAAAAGTAAAAACAGCCTTTTTTATGGTTGGCGAAACAAAAATTGAATTGTTGGAGTCGACATCACCTGACGGACCAGTCGGAAAATTTATTGAAAAAAAAGGACCAGGCGTTCATCACCTAGCTTTTGCTGTTGATAATGTAAACGATTCGTTAAACGAACTGGGAGAAAAAGGTGTTCGATTAATCGACAAAACATCGCGTAAAGGTGCCGAAGGCTTAAACATTGGTTTCCTTCACCCAAAAGCAACAATGGGTGTGTTAACCGAAATTTGCGGAAAAGAGTAAAAGATTTATAAAACAACCGATTTTATGAGCAACCAGGATAAAATAAAAAAGTTAATTGATTTACGTGCCGAAGCTAAATTAGGTGGTGGTTTAAAGCGTATTGAAGCCCAACACAAAAAAGGTAAATTTACCGCACGCGAAAGAATTGAGCTACTTCTTGACGAAGGTAGTTTCGAAGAATTTGACATGTTTGTTACACACCGCTGTACCAACTTTGGTTTAGAAAAAACTAAGTTTTTAGGCGATGGTGTTGTTACCGGTCACGGTACAATCGACGGACGTGTTGTATATGTTTACTCGCAAGATTTCACCATATTTGGTGGTTCTCTTTCAGAAACCTTTGCACAGAAAATTTGCAAAGTGATGGATATGGCAATGAAAGCCGGAGCTCCAATGATTGGAATTAACGATTCGGGTGGTGCACGTATTCAGGAAGGTGTAAACTCGCTAGCTGGTTACGCCGAAATTTTCCAACGTAATATTATGGCTTCGGGAGTAATTCCTCAAATTTCAGCCATTTTCGGTCCTTGTGCCGGAGGAGCAGTTTACTCACCTGCCCTAACCGACTTTATTATGATGACCGAGCAAAACTCGTACATGTTTGTTACCGGGCCTAAAGTTGTAAAAACGGTAACCGGTGAAGACATTTCTGTAGAAGACCTTGGTGGTGGTAAAGTTCATGCATCTAAATCAGGAGTTTCGCAGTTCTTAGTAGAAAACGAACAAGAAGGATTGCTAATTCTAAGAAAGTTGATTAGCTATATTCCTCAAAATAACCTGGAAGACCCAATTGTTACTGAATGTGCCGATCCTTTCGACAGAATGGACGATCTTCTTAACGAAATTATTCCAGATAATCCGAACCAACCTTACGATGTAAAAGATGTTATTCATACGGTTGCTGACTATGGTGAGTTTTTGGAAGTTCATAGAAACTACGCAAAAAACATTGTTGTAGGTTTCTCTAAATTTAATGGTCAACCTTGTGGTATTGTGGCAAACCAGCCTAATTATCTTGCAGGTGTGCTCGATATTGATGCTTCGATTAAAGCAGCGCGTTTTGTACGTTTCTGCGATGCATTTAACATTCCTATTATTACTTTGGTTGATGTTCCTGGATTCTTACCAGGTAGTCGTCAGGAGTACGGTGGTATTATCACGCATGGTGCAAAATTAATGTTTGCATACGGCGAAGCTACTGTTCCAAAAATTACAATAACGCTACGTAAATCTTACGGTGGTGCTCACGATGTAATGTCGAGTAAACAATTACGTGGCGACCTTAACTACGCCTGGCCAACAGCCGAAATTGCTGTTATGGGTGCTTCTGGTGCTGTTGCAGTTCTTCATGGTAGAAAATTACGCGATATTGAGGATGCCGAAGAGCGTGCTAAATTTATTGCTGACCACGAAGAAGAGTACACTGAGAAATTTGCTAATCCTTATCAGGCTGCATCATTTGGTTATATTGATGATGTAATTGAACCTCGTAATTCACGATTCAGAATTATTCGCGGTTTACAGAGTTTGGCTACCAAGAAATTGGTGAATCCTCCTAAGAAACATTCAAATATCCCATTATAAACAGAACAAGTTATGGAACCATTATATATTCTATTAGCCAGTTCTATTGAATTTGGATTAACCGTTGCAGTTGTTGGCTTTTGTATTGTGTTTTTTTCGCTTACCGTTATGGTTTTGATTTTTTCGCGATTACCAAAAATAATTAATCTGCGGTTTAACAGAACTAAACTACGACGCGATAAAAAGAAAGAAGAAGTTACCCAGAAAGATTTCGTCGTAGAAGGAAACGTTACAGCTGCAATTAGTTTGGCCTTACACATGTATTTTAACGATTTACACGATGAAGAAAGTAATGTAGTAACCATTAAAAAGGTGAAAAAGGCTTATTCTCCATGGAGTTCGAAAATTTACAGCACACACAATAACTGGCCGCGTTAAATATTTCAAAGAAACTATGGGGTTGTTTTTACCCCCTGCCGTTCCTTCCGAACGTCTGTCCCCCTAAAAGGGGACAATCACTACGAAGTAGAGATAGGGGTTAAAAGAACAAGAACATAAAACAGGGACAAAAAAATAATAAAATGAAAAAATATAAATTCACAATCAGAGGTAACGATTATGATGTTCATTTAAAAGACATTGAAGACAATGTTGCAGAACTGGATGTAAACGGTACCATTTATGAAGTTGAAATTCACGGTGATGTAAAAACCACTAAAACACCTACCTTAATTCGTAAACCGGTAGAAAAGATGCCTGGCGAAGGTCAGATTAAGAAAAGTGCATCGGGCGGCAAACAAAAGGTAACGGCTCCCCTTCCTGGAACTATATTGAAAATTAATGTTACGGTTGGCGATGTAGTTAGCGAAGGCCAAAATGTAATGATTATGGAAGCCATGAAAATGGAAAATAATATTCAAACAACAAAAGGTGGAGAGGTAACTTCGATTAAAGTAAATGTTGGCGACAGCGTTTTACAAGACGATGTTTTAATTGAAATTGGTTAACATTTATTTTTATAATAATGAGAAAAATATTTCAACTACTACTATTACTGATTTTTATTGCCCCAACAGCTTTTGCGGCTGATCAGGGTGAAAAAATTGGCGATGTATTAACCAGTGGGAAATGGGTAGACTATTCCGACGGTTATATTCCCATACCGACTTATAAAGCCGGTGAAGAGAATCAAAAAGAAAATCCCAAAACGGTTAAACGTTTCAAAACATTTACCTTTGAAAATGATGGCAGTTTTGTTTTAGATTCAGCAAAACAACGTTATTCGGGTCATTTTAAAATTATTGATGACAATGTTGAACTTAAATTCAATAGCGTTCCGATAACCCATTTACGTATAAATACCGACCCAAACCGTACAGGAGGTTACCATACAAGCCGCGACATGGTTACACTACCAAGTCGCGTGTTATCTCTTGATAATGAAGGAATACTTATTGGCGATGGCACAACGTATAAAAATTACAGTGGTGCAGTGTCGGGCTTGTTTAACTTTTACGAGTTTTCGGGCTTTGCAAACATTTCGTGGGGAAACATTTTAATGATGTTTATAGGATTTATATTCCTGTATCTGGCCATTAAATACGATTTCGAGCCCATGCTTCTTATCCCAATTGGATTTGGAATTTTAGTGGGTAACATTCCCATGTTCCAGGTAGCCGATTTTAACCTTAAGCTTGGCGTTTACGAACCCGGTTCAGTAATGAACATTCTGTACCAAGGTGTTGTACAAGGCTGGTATCCGCCGCTAATTTTCTTGGGTATTGGAGCAATGACAGATTTCTCTTCATTGATTTCAAATCCAAAATTGATGTTGTTAGGTGCAGCTGCGCAAATTGGTATTTTCCTTACATTCCTCGGCGCAATTTATTTAGGTTTTGCTCCGCCTGAAGCGGGTGCGATTGGAATTATTGGTGGTGCCGATGGTCCTACCGCTATTTTCCTTTCATCGAAACTTGCCAACGGAATGAATGTACTGGCTGACGGAACAACAGTGAAAAACCTGATTGGACCTATTGCAATTGCAGCATACTCGTACATGGCATTGGTTCCTGTTATTCAGCCTCCTGTAATTCGTTTAATGACCAGCAAAAAAGAACGACTTATTAAAATGAAACCTCCACGTGCGGTTTCGAAACTGGAGAAAGTATTGTTCCCAGTAGTCGGGCTTATTCTTACTGCATACATTGCCCCATCGGCACTTCCACTTATTGGAATGTTGTTCTTTGGTAACTTGTTAAAAGAATCGGGGGTAACGCGTCGTTTGGCAAATACTGCAGCAAATCCATTAATCGATGTAATTACCATTCTTTTGGGTATTACAGTTGGAGCTTCAACTCAGGCTGATGTATTCTTAACTCCTTCGTCGATTAAGATTTTCGCTTTGGGTGCAGGTTCGTTTGTTATTGCAACAGCAGGTGGTGTTGCAGCAGCTAAAATTATGAACTTGTTCTTGAAGAAAGAAAATAAAATTAACCCAATGATTGGTGCTAGTGGTGTATCAGCAGTTCCTGATAGTGCCCGTGTGGTACAAACTATGGGATTAAAAGAAGACCCAACCAACCACTTGCTAATGCATGCAATGGCACCGAATGTTTCGGGTGTTATTGGTTCGGCAGTTGCAGCGGGTATCCTTTTGAGTTTCTTGATGTAAAAAACCACATTATTATATATTAAAAACGCGGGACGATTAATTTCATCTCGCGTTTTTTTTATGGAACAAACTTATACCCTACTCCCCGAACACTAATAATAAATTCAGGTTCTGAAGGATTTTCTTCAATCTTCTTACGTAAATCAAGAATAAAATTATCGACAGTGCGAGTAGTTGGCATGGCTTCATACCCCCATACAGCGTTTAGCAAATCGTGCCTGTGAATTGCTTCTCCTTTGTGTTCAATAAAATATTTCAGTATATCAAATTCTTTACTCGATAATTTTATTTCTTCATTATTGGCAACAGCCTGGTATTTTTTAAAATCGATTTTTATTTTTCCAAATTCGTACTGTTCACACTTAATATTGTTGCGGTTAATCCTTCTCAGAACCGCACGAATTCTAGCCAGTAATTCGGGAATACTAAATGGTTTCGTTATATAATCGTCTGCACCAATATCCAAGCCGGAAACCTTATCCATTTCCGAACCGCGTGCCGTAATCATGATGATTGGCAACTCAGGTTTTTCTTTTTTTACTTTTTTACATATTTCGTAACCATTCATTCCGGGTAACATTATGTCGAGCAGAATTAAATCAGGATTTCTCATAAACGCCTGACTTAAACCGTTAATACCGTTCGTCTCCGAAAAAACAGAATAACCTTCATATTCCAGATTATCTTTTAAACCCCGAAGTATGCTGATATCGTCCTCTATGATTAAGATTGTTTGCATGCTTATTCTACTTGCTGATTTAAAGTTATGGAAAATTTACTCCCCTCACCAATTTTGCTGACAACTTCTATTCTACCATTATGAGCCTCAACTATTTCTTTTACAACAGTTAAACCCAGTCCGGTTCCACTTACACTTTCTTTTTGGTCGATACGATAAAACTTTTCAAATATTCTGTTGTATTTATCTCCGGCAATTCCAATACCCCAATCTTCTACTTCAATTATTATTTGCTTTGATGCTTTAAATAAGTGTACATCTATTCTTTTAGTATGATTGGAATATTTAAAAGCATTACTAAGTAAATTGCTAACTACCTGTTTCATCTTTTCAGGATCAACTGCTGCAAATATACTTTCATCCAATTCGGTAATAAGCTCAAATTTTTCATTTTCAAACCAATAATCCATTTCATGAATTGCTGTTTTTATAATCGAGGAAAGATTGGAGTTCACCAAACGGTATTCAGGTTTACCCTTTTCCATTTTCGAAAATTCAAGAATATTATTTATCATTCGTTTAAGACGCTCACTTTCTTTCAAAATTATGGATAGGTATTCTTTCTTTTCAGTGGTCGATTTTACTCTGCCCAATAATAACGACTCTACAAACATAAAAATAGAAGTAAGCGGTGTTTTTAATTCGTGCGTAACATTCGAAATAAAATCGGATTGCAACTGTGCCAGTTGTTTTTCGCGGTTAATATCCCGAAGAATTAATATCACTCCCAACAATAACGCCAGCATTAACATTGAAGCAGCTATCCCATAAATCCAGCTTCTACATTGAATAAAATCGTTTATCAGGCTTTCATCTTTTAATTGTATCTGTATCATTTGTCCGGGGAAATACGGATTCAATTGTGCAGAATAAATCAGATTATCACCATTTGTATTTGAGTTGTATCCCGACTGAAAATCAATGTT
>JAUVDE010000220.1 GCA_030595485.1 Draconibacterium sp. | reverse complement strand
AACCAGGCGGTTACTTCAAACGGTGCAGGATTAGTTTCAGGAGGAAACTACACCGGTTACGTATCTGCGGGGCAGATTGGGACGTATATGTATGCAAATTCAAGTGTGCTTGCTACGCAAGGGATTATCTTAAACGAAATGGGTGCCAATGTTGAATTTACCTTTGAACTTTCGGGCAGTTTAACCGAGAACCAGAGTGCACTTGTGGCGGAATTGGTACTAAAATCAACCAAAGCAGACTTGGAAGGAACTGCCTTAGGAACTACATGGATTTATTTGGTTTTGGTGAGTGATAGTACCGTTTTTGATTCAGTACAAACAAGTACTGAAGGTGATTTTGTGTTTAGCAATGTACCTTACCTCGATTTCTTTTTTATGGTTGGTTCGCCAATTATAACACCCGAAACTCAACCCGTTGTTCTGGCATTCGAAGAAAATCCGGTTTTTGTAAAAGAGGTAGAAATATTTGGTGAAGTGGGAGCAAATGGAGAAATTACATCGACAAATGTTGTTGTAACCCCACAATTAACTACGGTTTCGGAGAATGAGGAAGATCTCGTGTTTTGGTACCGCGATGCAGATAACGATGGATTTGGAGACAAAAACAACCTTGTTAAGCTGAATGCCAATGCTCAACAAGCCGGATATGTAAGTAATAATTTAGATTGCGATGACGGTGATGCAAACTTTAATCCTGCCACAATTGATGTGCCCGGAAGTGGAATAGATGCCAACTGCGATGGGGTTTATGTTTGGTATATTGATGCTGATTTCGATGGTTTTGGTGGGAATCTTTTGGATTCATCCTTAGTTGATACGGCATTATCAGGTCAGTCCTATAATGACCTCGATTGCGATGATGATGACTATTTTATCAATCCTGATGCAATAGATCCTGCCGATGGTAGTTATGATGCCAATTGTGATGGAATATTTGGTTGCGATGGAATTGTAAGTGCTGAAATTCACGCTCCGTTAGATCCTATTCAATTAGGGGAAGGAGTTAACCTTAATGCGTCAATAATTGGGAGTACGCCATCTTCAGCCGTTTGGGATTGGGGCGATAGTACTTTGACAGATGGAGAAATTACCCAAGGAATAATTCATGGAGAACATTTATACAACTCGGCAGGTGTTTATATAATCAATCTTACATTAACCGATAGCTGTAACGAAGTCTATAATTATGAATATAAATATGTTGTTATTTACAATCCAGAAGCAGGTTTTGTAACCGGGAGTGGTTTAATTTATTCTCCTCCGGGAGCTTCAGTTGCATATCCAGACTCAACCGGGATTGCCAGCTTTGGGTTTGTGTCGAAATACGATAAAAAGAAAGGAATTCCAAAAGGCAATACTGAATTTGAATTCGATGCCGGTGCGCTGGAATTTATAAGCAATGAGTATGATTGGCTTGTTGTTTCTGGTGCAAAAGCAAAATTCAAAGGAAGAGGAAGTGTAAATGGTGACCTTGGTTATCAGTTTATGATTTCGGCGATAGATGGTGACCTAAAATCAAAAGGCGATCCTGATTTATTTAGAATAAAAATTTGGAACGAAGATTCTGATGAAGTGGTTTATGATAATGAAATGGGCAAAGGATTGGATGAGGAGCCATCAACCGCAATAATAGAAGGAGCTATTGTTGTTCACGTTCCGAAAGTGAAAAATAAGTCGGCTTCTATAAATGCCAATATTGCTTCGTTAGGAGAGATTAGTGTTGACGCATATCCAAACCCAACCACTGGAAGGCTTAATCTCAATATCAATTCAGAAGATAAAACTGATGTCAGAGTAATGATTAGCAATATTTCAGGCCAAAGAATATTTGAATCTGATTACAAAGACAGCCGAAGAATTGAACTCGATCTAAGTGGAAATACATCCGGTTTATACTTTGTAAATGTACAGGCAGGCAACCAACATTTTATTCATAAAATAGTTCTTAGAAATCCATAAGAACAATTTACATAAAGAAGCAGGAACTGTTAAGTTCCTGCTTCTTTATGTTCTTAATTTGATCCGTATTTTTATCTGCAAAATCTACTTACCAAGCACTTTAATCATATCGCCTTTTTTTAGCGTATGATTTAGTTCCATGTTATTTAATAATGCCATTTCATTGTATCTTTCTTGTGGAACTTTGTAATATTTAAATGCATTTTCCAAGGAGACTGAGGTGCTATTAATTGAAATAATTTTTAACCTGTTGGGTTTTACATTCAATTTTGCTTTGTCTGTTATCGTTGCAAAATTTTTCATAGTGGCCTCAAATGTGTTGGCGTAAGTATTAAAATCGGGACCATTGCTCATGCCATGAAAAGCATAAATAAGTCCATCTTTTTCAATAAAATACGAGAGTAACTTAATAACCTGTTGTTGCCCAGTTTGCTGGTTCTGCGATGCTTGTTGCGAGATGGCTCGTAAAGCATTGTGTCCGTTTACTTTTAGTTTGCGATTTTCAAGAACTGTTAGCTCCATACTTTGCAAAGCTTTTTGTCCAGCTGCTTCAAGCGATTCTTCTTTTGACAGCGAAACGATTATTGCAGCATTTTTATCAGCTGGCGTAATCTGAACTTGGTTTGGTGCATTTACTAGGGTCCAACCCATCGGTATGGGAAATTGAAATTGTAGGTCAGGGTGGTAAAAAGTATTGTTTTCAACAAAGCCATTTCTGGGGTTATCTCCATAAATCAGACCGTCAATCATTTGCAGATAGCTATTTGTGTTTATGGCAAAATCTTGTTCGGGAAGTTTGGCTTGCCATTCTTCTGAACTTTGATTAACGGCAATATTTCTGTCGCCCGGATCGGGGTGAGTCGACATCCAGGTAGGAATTCCGCCGTGGCTGCTTCCCATCGACATTTTATTTAATACCTCAAAAAAATCGGCCATTTTGTGTGCGTCGTAACCAATTTTCGACGAGTATTCAACACCTAAACGGTCGGCCTCGCGTTCGTTATCCCGGCTAAAACTTAAAAACAATATTTGCATGGCTTGCATTCCTACCTCGGCTAACTCGTATATTTCTTTCGAAGCAATCATTCCGGCAGTAAGAAGACCTTGCCCAATTTGTTGTTTTGTTTGTGTTTCAACTGTATGTCTGGCAGTAATATGCCCCATTTCGTGTCCAAGCACCCCCATTAATTCTGCTTCGTTATTAAACTGAGCCAAAATTCCTCGGGTTAAATATATATATCCACCAGGCACTGCAAAAGCATTTACCACCGGCGAATCTAAAAGCTTAAAATGATATTCTAAATGCGGGCGATGCGAAATTTTACCCATTTCCTGTCCCTTTTCTTCAACAAATTTGGACAAGGTTTCGTTTTCGTATAAACCAAAGGAAGCAACCACCGATGGGTCGTATTGCGCTCCCAGTGCAATTTCTTGCGCTTCCGACATAAACATTAGCTGCTTTTTCCCGGTAACCGGATTAACAGCGCACGATGGAATAAGTAGCACCAACGAAATGAGTAGAATTGAAATAGAGAATGGTTTTATTGTTTTCATTTTTACATCCTTTAGAATCAAATATTGTTAGCTTGATTGTTGTTTTTGATATTTTGTATTGTGCCGCATTGCACTTTTATGCATAATTGCTAATTTTAGCTCAAACACATTTATAAATATCGATATTATTTAATTCTTTTTATATGTTTTTACGAAAAACTGCACTTGGTGTTCTATTATTGTGTTGTTGTCTTTTTTCTGCTTATGGACAAAAGCAGGCACTTTCAAAAATTAATATCGCCGATTTAAAGGAGCATTTAACTTTCATTTCTTCGGATGAACTGCAAGGACGGAAGTTAGGAACTGAAGTTGATGGGCTTGGTATTACGGCAGATTATTTAGCAAAACATGCCCAAAAGATAGGCTTAGAAGCCGAGACCGAAAATTATTTTCAAAAGGTTAAAATGGCTTCGTTAAAACCTTCATCAGCTAATTTTATTGAAGTGAAAAATACCAAAGGGAAATCAAAATTTAAGTCTGGTTCAATGATGATTTTTCAGGGCATTCAAACTCCAAAAGTACTAAATAATGCAGAAGTGTATTTAGCTGGTTTTGGTGATAGTACGTTGCCTGAAAATCTCGAAGGGGAGATTATTGTAATAGCCCAGGGAAATGCCAAATCTTTTAAGGAAGGCGATAATATTCGATTTGATTTTGGTGCAGAGGTGGCTAAAATTGAAACGCTTTCAAAAAAGAAACCCGAAATGATAATTCTGGTAACTACTCCACAAGATAAAGACAATAAGGGTTTTAATCGCTTGAAAGGGTATTTTGGGCGTGAACGCTACTCGGTAACCGAAGATAAACCCGAAGCGAAAGTGCCGGTATTATTCCTTACTCCCACTTTTGCCGATGAGCTACTAGGCGGTAAAGGACACTATGAAAAATACCTGAAAGGTGTTGCTAAAGAAAACATTTCGGGTTGGATGAAAGTAAAGAAAAGGACGGTTACGATACACGCTGAAGTTTTAAAAACTGAATTGGACACTAAAAATGTAATAGGTATCGTTGAAGGTTCTGATCCGGTATTAAAAAATGAGTATGTTGTTTTTATGGCGCATTACGACCATCTGGGGATTGGAAAAGACGGTGATGTATATAATGGTGCCGATGATAACGGTTCGGGAACTGTCGCAATTATGGAAGTGGCCGAAGCTTTTGCCAGTTTATCGAAGAAACCCAAACGAAGTATTGTATTTTTATGGGTCACTTGCGAGGAAATTGGTCATATTGGCTCAACTTATTATTGCGATCATCCCATTTACCCGCTCGATAAAACAGTGGCAGCCATTAATCTCGATATGGTAGGTAGAGTCTATGAAGCACCGCGTGATGACGTGCACAAAAACTCACCCAAAAAGGTAAAAGACTTCGATGGTTTATACACACTCTCGAACGATGTGTGGTTACAATTGGCCGAAATAAATGATGCTAAGTGTAAGGAGCTTGGAATTGTGCCAGATACTTCATTGCCAAAAGCTCGGTTTTTAAGAGCCAGCGACCATTATCAATTTCATAAAAAAGGTGTGCCGGTTTTGAATTATGCCACTGGTTATCATGCCGATTACCACAAAGTTGGCGACGAGCTAGATAAAATCAATTTTGATAAGATTAAACGAGTTGCCGATTTATGCTTTCTGCTGGGCTACGAAGTGGCTAATTTAGATGAAATTGAGTTTGACGGAAAAGCAAAAAAGTAATGAATGTTTTATAGTTTTAATAAATCATAATTCTTCAAAAAAATAACCAAGCACAATACGATATTGAAAACTCCCGTATTAATCGAAAAAATCAACTTTAATGAAATCAAAAATTAGTTTAATTGTACTATTTGTAGTAATAGCAAGTGTTGTTTTTGCTCAAAAAAAGGAAGTGGAAACGATAACAGAAAACGACTTAAAAGCACATCTGGAATTTGTGGCCAGCGATTTTATGATGGGCCGCGATTTTAATACGCTAACTCCTGGATTAGAAATTACTGCCAATTATTTAAAGGCACAATGTATGAAAATGGGTTTAAAACCCGGAGGTGAAGATTATTTCCAGGCAGTTGATATGGTTTCGATAAAACCCGATTACAGAAAAACCTACTTTAAATTAGTGGCTAAAAATGGTGGTGATAATTACATCAATAAAAATATATTCTCGATGGGAGGCACCTCCGAAAATAGTATGCTCGAAGGAGACATTGTGTTTGCAGGTTACGGCTGGTACAACGAGGAAACAAAGTATAACGATACCGAAGGACTAAATATTAAAGATAAAATTGTGGTGATTATGACACGCAATTTGGAGCTGGCTAAAGACGGTAAGGAAGCCGATACAAGCATTGAAATGAAAAAAATGCAGAAGGCTATGATGGGTGGTGCAAAAGCATTGGTGATGGTTCCCGACCCAACAAATCCGAATCCTGAGTTTGTTGAGAGTGTGAGAAAATATGCAAGTGGAGGAACGTTTTCATTGGTTGGCGCAAAGTCTCGTAATTTTATGCCAATTCAATTGGTGTTCGGCACCGAAGATTTGGCCAATAATATTCTAAAGGAGTCAGGTAAAACATTGGCACA
>JAUVDE010000029.1 GCA_030595485.1 Draconibacterium sp. | reverse complement strand
AGATGATAATCCTGAAAACAATCCGGTTATGCGGTGGAAATCAACTGCAAATCTTCTATTTTCAAATTGGTTAAATTATTACGTTTATCAGCAAACACCTTATAATCTGGAAGAGATTGGATGATATTGTACTTTTTTTGTAGTTTTAACGATTAACAAAAAACCTGTATCAATTATGAAAAAAATCACACTCATTTTATTGGCTTTTTTTGCGCTTAATTGCGGAGCTGTTTCTGCCCAAAATTATGACTCTGTTTCCGGAGCTACACAAAAGGCTGATGGAAAAAATATGAACTTGGTTCAGTTTAAATCGGCTCTTGAAGTTAAAAGTAAAAAGCTAACATTAAGCACTGTCAATGAAGATGGAACGCCAAACTCTGCGGTTTACGGTTCTTTTGTAAATATTGAAGACAATGTGTTTGCCGTAAATTCTATTGCTGATACCAAAACCACAAAAATTAATGTAATGAGAACTAAACTTGCTATGTTGCTTTTGGTTCTTAACGAAAAAAACGAAGATGGTTTTGATGGAGCAAAAGTGGTTTTAAAGTACATCGATGATGCAAATAAAATAGCGAATTATCGATCGAAGATGGAAAAATCTTCAGAAAAAACTACATTTTTCACTGTAGAGAAATTTCTGAGTTATCGCTAATCAGACAAAAGAAATTTGATTTTATGCCGGTTCCTTTTTTCGAATCGGCTTTTTTACATTTTATGGTTTCACTTTAATACTCTAATTTTGACGTAGAAATAGTAAAATTCTGGAATATGAAAAAAATAGCAGTTGTACTAGCCGGAAATGGTGTTTTCGACGGATCAGAAATTCATGAAGCCACGCTAACTTTATTGGCAATTGACCAAAAAGGAGCTGAATATCAATGTTTTGCTCCCGATGTAAATCAAGCACATGTAGTGAATCATATTACCGGTGAAGAAATGGCCGAAACGCGTAACGTTTTGATTGAAGCAGCTCGAATTGCACGCGGAAATATTAAAGCACTTTCAGAATATAATGCTGCAAATTATGATGCGATTGTTTTTCCCGGAGGATTTGGGGCAGCTAAAAACCTTTGCACTTTTGCTTTTGATGGACCTGAGTGCAAAGTGAATAGAGATGTAGAAAATGCAATTCGCAATACGGTTGTAGCAGAGAAACCTGTGGGTGCTTTGTGTATTTCACCAGCCTTAATAGCTAAAGTTTTAGGCGATGTACGCGTTACCATTGGGCAAGATCAGGAAACTGCTGATTCCATTGAAACACTTGGTGCAACACATGTAAAAACTTCGCATGGCGAAATCGTATACGACGAAAAGTACAAAGTAATAACAACACCATGTTATATGCTTGAGGCTTCCATCAGTCAAATTGCTACCGGTGCGAATAATGTAATTGGTAAAATTTTAGAATTGGCATAAACCACTGAAAACAAATGAATACAGTTTCATATATAGATATTCACACACATCCTTTTCGAAACGAGACTGATACCATTACGGTGCAAAATATTTATCCGGGTGATGGTTTTGCTGCTTTTACTGGTCGAAATTTTTATTCGGTTGGATTGCATCCCTGGCATATTAGCACCAAAGAAGAAAACAATAATGCCTTGCAAATGGTAGAAGAGGCTTTGGAGTTTGACCATGTAATTTTGGTGGGCGAAGCTGGCTTGGATAAAATAATAAACAATGACTTTGCTGAGCAACTTAGAGTTTTTGAAGCGCATGCATACATGGCTGAAGAATACCAATGCCCAATGATTGTTCATTGTGTTAAGGCTTATAACGAAGTTATTGAATTGAGAAAAAAGATGGAGCCTGCCATGCCTTGGATTTTACATGCCTACAATGGAGGTTTGGAGGTTAGCAAACAGCTCGAAAATATGGGTTTTTTGTTTTCATATGGAAAAAATTTATTTCGAGATAACACTAAAGTCATAAATTCATTTAAATATTTGCCGCTGGATAAGCTTTTTTTAGAAACTGATGAGTTAGAATGGAAAGTTGAAGATATATACAAGCAAGCAGCACTTTTAAAAGGAATAAGTATCGAGGAGCTTAAAAATGCCATTTGGAATAATTTTAATCGAATTGAAAAAACACTAAGTTCCAGAATATAGATTTTGTTTATGAGTTGGTTAGACCGCACTGAGTTATTATTGGGTGATGAAAAATTAGGTAAGCTGAAAGCAGCGCATGTACTAATTGTTGGATTGGGTGGAGTAGGAGCTTATACGGCAGAACAATTGTGTCGGGCTGGAGTTGGACGCTTGACCATTGTTGATGGTGATGTTGTTGAGGAGACAAACCGTAATCGTCAGTTACCCGCCTTAAAAAGTACAACTGGTTTACCCAAAGCCGATATTCTAGCTAATCGTTTTCATGATATTAATCCTGAAATTCAACTGAATGTTATCAATGATTTTATCCGCGATTATAAAATGATTGAATTACTCAAAAGCGCTAATTTCGATTATGTAGTTGATGCCATAGATACTTTAACTCCAAAGCAGTTTCTTATTTATCAATCGGTTCAATTGAACTTTCCTATAATTAGCTCGATGGGAGCAGGCGGAAAATTTGACCCCTCGAAAATAGCGGTTGTCGATATTTCTAAATCGTACAATTGCAAATTGGCTCGAAAGCTTCGGAAACTACTATCAAAACAGGGAATTAGAAAAGGAGTAAAAGTTGTTTTTTCTTCCGAGTTAATAGACGAAAGAGCTGTACGCATTGAGGAAGGAAATAATAAAAAATCAACTGTTGGCACAATCTCTTATATGCCAGCGGCTTTTGGATGTTTTATGGCAAGTCAGGTTATCCGCGATCTGATTGCAGAATAAACAAAAGCTTTAAACATCTGTTTGTTAATACAATAAGTAAAATATAAATGTTTTTGTCTTGTATATTAGAATATTAATATACCTTTGGAACGTTAATTTTTAGATCTAAAAATAGAAATTTTTCGTTTTGAGTGTCTGGTAATTAGCGAGTTGGTCTTTATTTATTGATTTTTAGTTTAAACCGGACAGTTCATCTCTCTTGTGTTTTTTCAGGTTATTTCAATCGCTATTTAAGTTTCTTTTATGCAGTATTCAAGTAACAACTGGAAGTAATCCATCTTGAATGGTTCGCTGTTGGTTTCAATATTAAAGCAAACATTAATTTTTTAATATAGTATAAAATGAACATTTACATTGGAAATTTGCCTTTCAATTTAGGCGAAGAGGATTTAAGAGAAATCTTCGAAGAGTATGGTGAAGTAGCATCTTCAAAAATTATTTCTGACAAATTTACTGGAAGAAGTAAAGGTTTCGGTTTCATCGAAATGGAAAGTGCAGAAGAAGCAAACAAAGCTATTCAAGAATTGAACAACGCTGAAGTTGGTGGACGTAATATTAAAGTAAACGAGTCTAAACCTCGCGAAGAAGGTGACCGTCGTGGTGGCGGTGGTGGTGATCGTCGTGGTGGCGGTGGCGGTGGCTACCAACGTAGAGAACGTTACTAGTATGAAAGGTACCGTTAAATGGTACGATACAGTCAAAGGATTTGGATTTATCCAGTCTGAAGACGGCAAAGATTACTTTGTTCATCGTTCCGGGGTGAAAGACAATGTTTTTTCACTTGAAGCAGATCAAGCCGTTGAATTTGAGATCAAAGACAGCGACAAGGGTCCGGTAGCCGTAGATGTCGAAGCAAGATAACATCTATATATAGAAAAGGAATTCATTTAATGAGTTCCTTTTTTTTTTCAAAATTTTAGTTCTATTTTCGATTACCAAAAATTTATTTCGATGGGTGAAACAGTATATTTAAACGGGGAATTTATTGCAAAAGACGAAGCTAAAATATCGCCAAACGACCGTGGGTTTATTTTTGCTGATGGTGTTTACGAAGTGGTAAAATATTACAATGCTAAGGCTTTTCGTTATCAGGACCACATAGAACGTTTAAATAGAAGTCTAGCTGAAATAGGAATTAACTATACCCAAACCAATCAACTGGAAGCTGTTTTTAATGTATTGCTTTCGAGAAATAGCAAACTGAATCAGCAGGCCGGTATATATTTGCAAATAACACGAGGCGCAGATACACGTGTACATCATTTCCCAAAAGATATTACACCAACTGTTTATGCTTTTACAACCGATTTGGTTTCGAATACTGAGAATTTAGAAAAAGGAATAAAAGTGATTTCGGCCGATGATATTCGCTGGCATCGTTGCGATATTAAATCAGTGTCGCTTCTACCTAATACAATGCTTTATAATAAGGCCGTTGAAGAAGGAGCAGGTGAGTGTATTTTGGTTCGTGATGGATATGTAACCGAAGCCACACATTCGAGTGTGTGTGCCGTTAAAAATGGGGTATTGATTACCCATCCACTTTCGAATTTAATATTACCGGGTATTACGCGTAAAGTAGTTCTGGAAATTTGTGCCGCCAATAATATTAAAGTTGAAGAACGACTTTTTACGAAAGAAGAGTTATTGGAAATGGATGAAATTTTTATTTCAGGAACTGGAAGTGAAATAACACCGGTTGTACAAGTTGATAATATCGAAATTGGAGAAAGAAAGCCAGGCAAAGTAACGAAGCTTATTCAAGAAAAGTTTTTTGAAATGATTCCGTAGCTAAAATAAGTTTAGCTAATCGAGCTCCAATCAAAGCTAGTATCTTTTGATGAAAGCAAATTCCGAAGTAGTAATTGATTCTCTTCTTTTTGCAAAAAAGGATCATCATTCAAAATGTCATTGGCAACATTTCTAGCCAGCTGAAGTATTTCTCCGTCCTTACTTAAATTGGCAATTTTCAAGTCGAAACCTATGCCACTTTGCTGGGTTCCTTCCATGTCGCCGGGGCCACGTAATTTCATGTCAACTTCTGCAATCTCAAAACCATCAGTAGTGCGTACCATTGTTTCCAAACGTTTACGACTTTCGGTCCCTATTTTGTACGAAGACATTAAAATGCAATACGATTGTTGGGCGCCTCGCCCAACGCGGCCACGCAATTGGTGAAGTTGCGACAAACCAAACCGTTCGGCACTTTCAATTACCATAACCGCAGCATTCGGTACATCAACACCTACTTCAATTACGGTAGTTGCAACCATAATTTGAGTTTCACCACGCTTAAAAGTCTGCATGGCATTTTCTTTAATGGCGGGTTTCATTTTGCCATGTACCATACTTATTTTATAATCGGGAAAGGTTTCAGTTAACTGCCGAAAACCCTCTTCAACATTCTTTAAATCCATTTTTTCCGACTCCGAAATTAGAGGATAAACAATGTAAATTTGCGTGCCTTTTTCAATTTGTTGCTGCATAAAATTATTCAGCTGATTTCTTCTATTCTCATAGAAATGCATGGTTTGAATTGGCTTTCTACCCGGTGGTAATTCATCAATAACCGAAACATCTAAATCGCCATAAACGGTCATGGCCAATGTTCGCGGAATTGGTGTGGCCGTCATCACTAAAATATGAGGTGGAATTAAATCATTTTTCTTCCAAAGTTTTGCACGTTGAGCCACACCAAAACGATGCTGCTCGTCAACCACCACCAGACCTAACTTCGTAAACTGTACGGTGTCTTCAATTAATGCATGCGTTCCTATAATAATTTGCATTTCACCCGATTGTAAGGCGGCATGAATCATCCGTCGTGCTTTTACTTTTGTCGATCCGGTGAGTAGCCCAACATTAATATTCATTTCCAATAAAAACTTCGAAATAGATTGAAAATGTTGCTGGGCCAGAATTTCAGTTGGAGCCATTAAACAACTTTGATACCCATTATCCATGGCTAAAAGCATGGTCATTAAAGCAACCAGTGTTTTGCCACTGCCCACATCGCCTTGCAATAAACGGTTCATTTGTGAGCTTCGGTTAACATCACCACGAATTTCCTTAATTACCTTTTTTTGTGCTCCGGTAAGCTCAAAGGGCAAAAAATGATCGTAAAATTTATTAAAGTTATAACCAACCTTTTCAAAATGAAATCCCTTAAACTTTTTATTTCGACTGTGTTTTAAGGCAAGTATTTTAAGCTGAATGAAAAACAACTCCTCAAACTTTAGGCGGAAAGTTGCATTCTTTAAATCTACCGTAGTTTCTGGTTTATGAATAGCTGTTAATGCTTTCTCAAGGGGCATTAGTTTCATGTTTACCAGCAATTGAGGTGGAAGCGTTTCTCTAATTTTTCCTTTGGCCAAACTGAGTAAAGTCAGTTGGATTTTATTAATAGCTTTCGAATTCAGGAAATTCTTTTTCATTTTCTCAGAGGTATTATAATGCCCCTGAAAAAGCCCCGATGGTTTTAACTGTTTTTCTTCTTCGGTTTCGAGGTCGGGATGTACGACACTTATTTTCCCGCCAAAAAGAGCCGGTTTACCAAAAACCGTGTATGCTTTATTAATCCTCAGATTTTCCTTTTGCCATTTAATTGCCCTAAACCACACCAGTTCAATACTTCCTGTTTCGTCGTAAAAACGTGCTGACAACCTTTGTTTTGCACCGGCACCAATGGTCTCAATAGCCCGTATAACACCTTTAACTTGTATGTAGGGCATTTGCGCATGTATTTCCGATATCTTATAATACTTGGTTCTATCGATGTATTTGTAGGGATAATAATGAATCAGGTCACCAAAGGTTTTAATCTTCAGTTCATGCTTCAAAATATCGGCGCGTTTAGGACCAACACCGGGTAAGAACTTTATTTCCTGATCGAGAAAACTAGACATCTGGCAAATATAATTAATCACTTTTTATACAAAGTAATTGTACGATGAAATAATTAACGAAAGATTTAGTTAAATAGGTATGGTTTTTGTTCTAACACGAATCATATTTTATGATAACAAACCTTAAAAATAGTTAGAAATAAATTTAATGTAAACGGAAAGAAATATCTTTAGTGAAATTTCTGTTTCGAAATATTGTAACAAAATCAAAAACAAGCTACCAATTTCAAAATAATAAGCATGAAGGAAAAGATTATTGAAATTAGAGACATAAAGAGACACTACAAAGTAGGAACACAAGTGGTTAAGGCTATTCGGAACATAAGCATCGATATTTTCAAAGGAGAATATGTTGCCATTATGGGTGCTTCCGGTTCAGGTAAATCTACTTTAATGAACATAATTGGATGCCTGGATACACCTACCAGTGGTCAATATATTTTAAATGGTAAAGATGTAAGTCGTTTGTCGGATGATCGTTTAGCCGAGATTCGAAATTCTGACATTGGTTTTATATTTCAGGTTTTTAATCTATTACCAAGAAATACTGCCTTAGAGAATGTAATGTTGCCTTTAGTTTATTCCGGAGTTCGAAAAACGGAACGCAAAGTACGTGCGGAAGAAACACTTACCGATGTTGGTTTGGACGATCGTATGGATCACCGTCCCAATGAACTTTCGGGTGGACAACGCCAACGTGTAGCCATTGCGCGCGCTTTGGTTAACAATCCGGCATTGTTACTTGCCGATGAGCCAACCGGTAACCTCGATTCTAAAATTTCGGAGGAGATTATGCAACTTTTTGCTGAGATTCATAAAAAAGGGAATACTTTGCTTATGGTTACACACGAAGAGAATATAGCCAAGCACGCTCATCGTATAATTCGTTTAAAAGATGGCGAGGTGGAATCGGATATAATAAATGAAAACCCGGTTTATTAAATAAGCCAACGAGATAAAATTGATTTTGAATTCCCGATTGGTTAAACTTATCGGGAATTTTTATGTTTGAGTGGCTAGAAAATTATACGATATGGGTAAAGAATTTAAAGTATATACAAAAACCGGTGACGATGGAACGACAGGATTAGTTGGCGGAAACCGGGTGAAAAAATACGATGCACGGCTTGAAGGGTACGGAACAGTTGATGAATTGAACGCGTGCATCGGTGTAATTCGTTCTTACAGTATTCCCGAGGACATAAAAAAACTATTAATTCAAATCCAAAATAAACTTTTTAACATAGGTTCAAGATTGGCTTCCGATGAAAAAGGGGAGGCCTATACTGCCAAATTGATGATTAAAAGTGAGGATATTGAAGTCTTGGAAAAAGCCATTGATAGTTTCGAAGAAGATTTACCAGCTCTTCAGAATTTTATTCTTCCGGGAGGTGAACTCTCAGTAGCACAGTGCCATATGGCGCGAACCATTTGCCGAAGAGCTGAACGTCGAATCGTGGAATTTTCAGAACTTACACCCGTTCAGCCTGAGATTGTGAAATATATTAATCGTCTGTCAGATTTCTTCTTTGTGTTGGCTCGAAAATTAGGTCAATTGCACGATGTTGAAGAAACCTCATGGCAGCATGAATAAAAAAAAATCAGGATAGATAAATGATATTGTTTTTTTATTATATTCGCGGCAATAAAAAAAACGGGTTTAACCGCTTAAATAAATTAGCACATGTATTGGACTCTGGAATTAGCATCCAAATTAGAAGATGCACCTTGGCCGGCAACTAAAGACGAATTAATTGACTTTGCAATTCGTTCGGGCGCTCCATTAGAAGTAATTGAAAATCTTCAGGAAATTGAAGATGAAGGGGAGATGTACGAAAGTATTGAAGATATTTGGCCGGATTATCCGAGTAAGGATGATTTCTTTTTTAACGAAGACGAGTACTAAAAGAAGAAACAAATAGTAAAAGCACCCATCGTTTGACGGGTGCTTTTTTTGTGTCCTTTACAGTTACTAGAGACTTAAGGTCTTCCATCTGTCATCTTTTAAGTATTCTGAAAGGGGAATTCCCATACCTTTGACATCAACGCCCAGTTCTTTTAACTTTTCGTCTACACCATACATTTTAGCGCAATACAGGCAAGCTTCAATTTTCACACCTGCCTCTTTCATTTTTTTTAGATAATCCTGAATCATTTGATTTTCGGATGCTAATTTTGCCGATGGTCCCCAGATAACTAGAACAACTTCATCGAACCAGCCTTGGCGTTTTGCATTGTAGGTGTACATAAAAGCCATCTTCTCTGCTAAATCGGGGTCATCACTGGTCCAAAGTACAGCCAATTTGTTGGTGCTATTTTCCATTTTTTCAGAATTTTGTGCAAATACGCTTAAGCTAAGTGTAAGTGCAAATAAAATTAAAGTTGCTCGTTTCATAATTATGATTTTTAGTTAAAGCCTGAGTTTGATTGAAAATATGTTCACAGGTTTAAAGATATTCTTTTAGCTTTTTAAGTGGGATTAAATCAAATTCACCGTATTCTACTTCTTTAAACTCCTTAATAAATTCTTTGTTCAGCATAAATAGTTTGCTGTTGAACTTATCCTGAGGAAATGTATTTTCTTCGGCAAATTCTTCCATGTCAAATTCGGTGAAATTTAATTCACAAGCCGATAATTCCCAATTGCCATCTTCTCCCATAAATAGTAGTGGAAGACCGTGTGTTCTGCATATAATAGGGCGTTCTTCATAAATACTACACTGGTGATTATTTAAAAAGATGCAGTCTTCTTTTAATGTATCTTTATTTATCGCTGGAACTGTTTTATCAACTTTTAGTGCATTTAATATGGAATGGAACTCAATTGGAAACACGCTGTAATCCATACAACACAAATCGCAACCAGTTTTGCATTTCATGTGGTTTTTATGCTGGCCTTCCAAGCTTTCCGAAAGTGAGTCAATTGCTTGTCGAAGCGCTAAATACTGTTTAGTACTATTCATTACCTAATTATTTTTATTCAAAATTGATTATTTATTTGAATTACCAGCATTAAAGTAAGTACTATTTATACGAAGCTAAGTTTCAATTGTGCGAATAAAAAGTATGATAAAGTGAATGAAAGATTGCTCTTTCAATTTCATAATATGAATGTAAGAAATAGCACTTCAAGAAATTATGAGTTTTTTGACATCATTTTTATTCGCGAATATTTTTCACTTCCGACATGTCAATTCGACTAGCTCCCATGTAAAAAAACCAAGCCGCAATTGCCATTAAAACATGGCTTATTGAAAGGTAGTTAAACCATTGATGAAAGGATGTTTTTGTCATAAAAAACAAGGCAGCAACAGCAGCGAACGCCACACCAATTAGCATAAACTTACTGGCTTCGTTTTTTGTTTTTAAATAAAGATAGCCTTCGAGTGAAAGCACTACAAACATTAGTCCGTAGCCCGAATGGAATTCAACAAAAAAGAAATTTAGCGTAAAAATAGTGAGGCTTAAAAAGGTGATAAATTCAATAATATTTACAACCCGAAATGCTTTTACAATTTGGGTACTTAAGCGAATTCGTGTATGTTCAATGGCAGCACGTTCAACAAACATTATTGATATCATGCTGGTAATCCATCCGGGTAGCTTCCAGTAAAACGAGAAATGATACATAAAAGCGTGCCCAATTATTCCGCCTAAAAAAGTGGCAATTCCCATCACTAAAAAGTAGATTTTGAAATATAGAAATACACGTTCTTTCTTACCCGACTTATGCAAATTCCAGGCAAAAATAAAACACAAAACCGACACCAATAAATCTGTTAGGGTAACGATTGGTTCGTCAATGCGTAATCCCGACAAAAATATTGTATTTATTCCTTCCGCTGCCAAATTGCTGCTAAATGTCATGTTCTTAGTTCGATTTATTGTTGACGCCCATAGAATGTATATCTATTAGCTGATTATTTTCTATTTTTATAAGCAGATTTAACAAATGTCGCAATCAGCTTTATAAAAACCTAATTTTATGTTTAATCGTATTCTTACCTTTTTTCTTTTCTTTTTGTTGATTTCGGGTACTGTCTTCGCTCAAGAAGCAATTCAGAAAACACCTGCCGAGCAACGCCTTCAGTGGTACAATTCGTACTTGTCGCTTAAAGATCAATCTATATTCAAACAAGTTCCGTGGCAATTTGTTGGGCCAACGAACATAAGCGGACGTATGACTGACGTTGAAGTAGTAACTCCAAAAGGGAAATCGTACACCATTTATGTGGCCGGAGCATCGGGTGGGATTTGGAAAACCGAAAATGAGGGTATTTCGTGGAAACCGGTTTTTGAACATGGTATGTCAACCAGTTTTGGCGATTTGGCACTCGACCCGCAAAACCAAAATACAGTGTGGGCAGGAACCGGAGAATGTAATATTTTCCGTAGTTCGAATGCAGGTGCTGGTATTTATGTTTCGAAGGATGCCGGTGAAACGTGGGATCACAAAGGTTTGATTAACACCAATACTATTTCGCGCATTTTGGTGCATCCTAAAAATTCGGATGTGATTTATGTGGCTGCCGGAGGAAATGAATGGACTAACGACGAAGAACGCGGTATTTATAAATCGACAGATAGGGGAGACTCATGGGAAAAGATTTTGTATGTAAATGAAATGACCGGGGCTTACGATTTGGTTATGAATCCTGAAAATCCGGATATAATGTACGCTAGTATGTGGCAACGCATCCGAAAAAAATGGAACGATCCGCGTACCGAAGCCGATTACACCGAAACCAGCTTGTACAAAACTACCGATGGTGGAAAAACCTGGAAACAGATAAACGAAGGTTTACCAGCGCCAAAATACCGTGGACGTATTGGAATTGATTTGTGCAAAGCGCAACCGGAAACTTTATATGCATTTGTCGATAATTACGAAAAATTGGCTGAAGAGAATGAGTTAAATGAATCGACCGACGCTTATGGTCGTCCAAGTAGTGGCCGAATAAAAGGTGCAACGGTTTATCGTTCGGACAATGGCGGTGAAAACTGGAAACAGCTTAGCGAACAAAATAAATACATGGAAGGCATGTCGGGAACGTATGGCTGGGTTTTCGGACAAGTGCGTGTTGACCCTGTGAATCCGGATAAAGTATAT
This sequence comes from Draconibacterium sp., assembly GCA_030595485.1. Lineage (GTDB taxonomy): Bacteria > Bacteroidota > Bacteroidia > Bacteroidales > Prolixibacteraceae > Draconibacterium. The sequence continues at coordinate 3,386 of JAUVDE010000029.1, read as the reverse complement.
ACTATGGGCTTGTTTCTGAATGTTTCGAGCGATGGTGGTAAAACATTTAAAAGGATTGGCGACATGCACATGGACCATCATGGACTTTGGATTGACCCTGAAAATACCAACTACCTTATAAACGTAAACGACGGTGGAGTTGCTATTTCATACGACGGTGAGAATTTCCGAACTTTCTATGACGAATTACCTTTGGTTCAGTTTTACAATGTCGGAATGGATATGGCTGAACCCTTTCATATTTACGGTTCTATTCAAGACCATTTTAGTTACCGTGGTGTAGTTGACATTAGCAAGGGACGCGGAAATATACCTCCAAGTGAATTCGAAAGCGCACCCGGAGGCGAGGGGAGTAATCATGTAATTCATCCTGACGACCCGAATATCGTTTATTCTGCAGGTTTTTACGGCACTATTTCGCGTACCGAAATGGATAAAGATAAAACCAAAAAGATTATGCCTCCGGTTCCCGAGGGAGTAGATAAATTGCGTGGGCAGTGGTTAGCTCCTTTTATTCTGTCGCCACATAACCCCGGAATAATTTACCACGGAACACAGTTTGTTCACCGCTCTTTTAACGAAGGTAAAAGCTGGGAGAAAATCAGTCCCGATTTAACCTATAATCACCCCGATAAAAAAGGTGACATCCCGTATCAAACCATTTATTCAATCACCGAATCTCCTGTGAAATTTGGAGTGCTTTATGCCGGAACCGACGATGGCCGGGTGTGGGTAACAAAAAACAATGGCGACGATTGGAAAGAGATTGTAAATGGTTTGCCTTATGGAAAATGGGTTTCGCATATGGAAGCTTCGCGTGTTGCCGAAGGCCGTGTTTACATGACTCAAAACGGAAAACGTGATGATGACTTTGCAGCTTACATTTGGAAGACGGAAGATTACGGGCAAACCTGGGAAAGTATAAAAGCCAATATCCCATACGGTTCTTGTAATGTAATTCGTGAAGATACAAAAAACGAAAATATACTTTATGTGGGAACCGATTATGGTGTATTTGTTTCGATGAACCGTGGTGAAAGTTGGGAAACATTAGTGGGCGATTTGCCAACCACTTATGTGCACGACATTAATATTCATCCACGCGATGACATTGCCGTTATTGCCACTCATGGACGTGGTATGTGGGCATTAGATGTACTAATGATGCGCGCAGTAATTGCTATTGAAACCAGCGATTCAGTTGCCAGCATTTTTGATATTCCTGCTACCGGATTGCCCTATAACAAAGAGTATTACCGCCGTACAGTTAAGAAAATGAATGCTCCGTATTATTTGATAGAAGCGGGTAATGTTGAATTGAAAATAAGTGATGCAGAAGGTACTGTTGTTTACGAAACCAGCATTGATGCCGCCAAAGGATTAAATTATGCGGAATGGGGCTTACTCAATTCGGAAGAGGCTTTAGTAAAAGCCGGAAACTATACACTTCAAATTGTTGGAAAAGACTTCGAAGAAAGTCAAGCGTTTGAAGTAAAACCATTTAGTCGGTGGTAGTTGTATTAGAGAAAATAACAGAAACAAAGGTCACGTTGCACTTACGATAGGCGCAATTGTAATAATATTTACTGCAAATGGACAAGAAAGTAATTGAATTTATACGAAAAAAAGACTTCAGATTTGTTAAGAATATTGGACAAGGAGGTACAGTCAAAACAGTTCTATTGAAAGATGAGATTATAGATGAATCTTTTGTGTGCAAAAAATACTCTCCCTACTATGAGAAACATAAAGATGTGTTTTTTAGCAATTTTGTGGAAGAGATAAAAATATTGCATAAAATCTATCACAAAAATATTGTTCGAGTTTTTAACTATTATTTATATCCAGATTTAAAAACAGGATATATTTTAATGGAGTATGTTAAGGGTCAAGATTTAAAAGAATTTATATCTAAAAACCCACATTTACTGAATGACATCTTTGCCCAAACTCTTCGCGGTTTCAATTATTTAGAAAAGAATAATATTCTACATCGAGATATTCGTCCAGAAAATATATTAGTATCAGAAGAAGGAATCGTTAAAATTATTGATTTTGGTTTTGGAAAACGAATTAAGTTTGAAGATGACTTCGATAAGAGCATTACACTAAATTGGAGATTTTCTCCTCCCAATGATTTCAAAAATAAAATCTACGATTTCAGAACAGAAATCTATTTTGTTGGTAAATTATTCGAGGAAATAATTAGGGAGAATCTAATTGAAAACTTCACTTTTACGAATATTCTAAATGATATGATTAAAACTGATATTGATAAACGGATAAACAGTTTTACATTGATTAATAGACGAGTTATTAGTGATGAAAATATTGGAATTGAGTTTTCAGAAGATAATAAAGAAATCTATAAAAGATTCGCAAGTGGATTAACTTCAATATTTAACAAGATTGAGCAAGGCGCTGAATATGTTACTGATATAGATAAAATAATTTCAGGACTGGAAAGTGTCTATAGGAACTCAATTCTTGAAGATTATATTCAAAATCCAAACTCAATTTCTCAGTGCTTTGTGAATGGAGGTTATTATTTTAAAAGTCCAGAATTTGAATTAAATATTTTACGAGACTTTATTAAGTTCATAAATTCCGTTTCTATAGATAAAAAGCGAATCATATTGAATAATTTGTGGCAAAGACTTGATTCAATAAAAAGATACCGAGAAGAATCTGATGATTTACCATTTTAAAAATAGATTAAACACAAGCGCCGAATAAAGTGTCATAAGGCAATGCGGGTTTCAGTAGTTTTTCAGGCTGCGGCGCGTTATTGCAATACCACCAATTCTTCTTCGACGATTGACGAAAAAATTTGAAATAACATAAACGAAATGGAGCATCGACAACCTCTGTTTTCTGTTAAATCTAAAACACAAATTTATACGCTTAAGTCAATATGAACTTAAGTTAAATGTTTACATAAAATCCTCTTTCCGAGAACACTTTGTTTGCATTCGGTCTACTTTTGCACCCGAAATTCAACACTTTTATATGAATCGGATATTTAATCCAAAGCTGTTTACACTGCTTCGTAGTGGTTTAAGCCGAAAACAAGTATCAGCCGATATTTTGGCTGGAATTGTCGTTGGTATAGTCGCGTTGCCTCTGGCCATTGCCTTTGCCGTAGCTTCAGGAGTTTCACCCGAAAAGGGATTAATTACAGCCATTGTTGCTGGTTTATTCATCTCTTTGTTAGGTGGTAGTCGTGTTCAAATAGGTGGCCCAACCGGAGCTTTTATTGTAATTGTTTATGGCATTGTTGCACAGTACGGAATTAATGGACTATTGATTTCAACAGTGCTGGCTGGTTTTATCCTAATTCTTTTTGGTGTATTAAAATTGGGCGTTTTACTAAAGTATTTTCCACA